>PMIZ01000176.1 GCA_003157225.1 Actinomycetota bacterium
CGAGATCATAGAAGGCGCGACCGTCACGCTCTCCGGGGACGCTTCCGCCTCCACCCAGACCAACGGTTGGGGTGACTTCTACTTTGAAAGCCTCAAGGAAGGCACCTACACCGTCCAGATCAAGGCCGGAGAGAAAACCAAGGTGTTCGAGGGAGTCTCCACCAAGGAGAACTCGGCCAACTTGGGTGACATCGCGCTTTGAGGATGACGCGATGACTTTGGTGGAAGTGATGAGTGGCACGAATGACAGCAGTCACGTGCCGAGACCAGTCGGGGGTGCCGCGTCTTATGGCGCACAAATCTAGTCTTGAAACAGAACCAACTCCGATTTCAGCCGAGGCGATTGCCGAGGTTGTGGAGGCGGACATCGTAGTTGTGGGTGCGGGCCCCGCAGGCCTGAGTGCTGCGGCTTCTGCGGCAGAGAAGGGCGCGAAAGTCGTCCTCCTTGAGAAGTACCCCCGCATTGCGGCTCCGGGTGGACCCGGGGCTCCGTTTCTTGGCAGCAAGCTACAAAAAACTCGGGAAGCCGATGGAATAGCCCCAATGAGCGACGTTGCTGCGATGATGGGCGGGGGCCCTCCGCCGGGAATGCCGCCTGCGGGAATGCCTCCTATGTTTGGGCCCGCGGGGTTGGGCGGACCCCCCGAAGACTTCCCGGGGATGCCCTCCCCTCCAATGGTTCAGGAGTGCGGTCCGGTCCCCAGTAAGGAAGAGATAGTCCGAGACCTTTGGGAGGCTTCCGCAGGCCGAGCGGACTTGCGCCTCATCAAGATCTGGGCCGACGGTAGCGGTGAAACTGCGGACTGGCTAATCGACATGGCCGACGAGCAGGGCATCCAAGTCATGGTGGGTCGCTTCAGCCACTTCTTCAGTAGACCAGGGATCTCTCCGCTATGCCTCGATCGAACCCCTATCGGTTGCCGTGAAGCGGACGAGAACGATGGCGAATTGTGTCTACTTCTCATGATCGCCAGAACCGCCGCCAAACACGGATGCGACATCCGTTGCGAGCATGCAGCCGAGAGGCTGATAAGACAAGAATCCGGCAGGGTCACGGGAGTCATCGCGAGAAGGCAAGACGGCAGCTACGTCCGAGTCAATGCGGCCAAGGCGGTGATACTAGCCACAGGCGACTACGGCATGGACGATGCGATGCTCGGAGAATATTGCCCTTGGGTCCTGGGCCTGCCGAAACTGATGCTTCCGACGGTCACTGGCGACGGTCATAGGATGGCAATGTGGGTGGGTGCGAAGATCGAAGATGGTCCGCACTGCGCCATGCTGCATTTCAACAGCACGAACGAGACACCCGTTGTTCACTGGCGGCCGGTCGGCATGATGAGTCACCAGTCGAATCTCTACGTGAACAAGCTGGGCGAGAGAATTGTCGACGAATCTTTGTCTCACGAATTCCAGGCGAATATCGTCATGCGCCAGCCTGGAAAAAGCTACTTCCAGGTCTTTGACGCGAAGTCTGTCAACGACTCCAACTGCGGGGACGTCGACAAGTGCACGCTCACCGGAGCGGTTCTCAAAGGGGACACGGTCGAGGAGTTGGCCGTGAAGCTGGGAGCGGATCCTAAGGTTCTACAAGCGACCATCGACCGCTACAACGAGCTGGTCGAGCTTGGCAGGGATGAAGACTTCGGCAAGGACTCGAAGTACATGACCTCCAAGGTGGACACTGCTCCATATTATGTCTGTGAATCGCCGCCGGACCTGCTCTGCGTCATGGGCGGAATCCAAAGGAATCTCGATGGCCAGGTTCTCGACGGCGACTTCAAAGTCATCCCGGGCCTCTACGCGGCGGGCAACGTGGCCAGCGGCTTCTGGGGCGACACCTATCCGATGGGTGTGATGGGTGGGATTGCCCGCAGTCACGCGCTGGTGTTCGGCCGGCAGGCCGGAATACACGCGGCTGGACTGGCTTACGACTGAGCCGACGAAGCATTGGCAGGACGGTAGTCGCACAGTAACTAGACCGGGGCTCGTCTTGGGCCCCGGAGTCGTGGAAGCAAGAAGAAGTGGGACAAGCACCCCGGAGGTGTAACGGTGGATATCGAATCACTCGCGAAACAAGTGGAGCAGCTTGACAGGCAGGTCCAGGTGCTCAAGGAAGAAAACGACATCCTTAAGGTGCTCAAGGACGAAAGCGCCATCCTTAAGCTGGAGTACGCGTACGGGTACTTCCTTGAGCATCTGATGGTGGACGAGATAGCTGATTGCTGGGCCGACAACGGTGCCCTTGAATGGCTTGGTCTAGGCGTCTTCCGGGGCAAGGAACGCATTCGTACGACCTGGAAGACAGTGAAGGAGCACTTTGCCGAGCGCGGCGAGACCCGCCACATGGGGCCCCGATTCACTCCCTATGTCACGGTGGCACCCGACGGCACGACCGCAAAGGCGCGCTGGTATGTGGCAGGAGGCACCTTCGGTGCTCAAATGCTGAGTGAGGACACTTACGTGAAGGAAGACGGCGTCTGGAAGATCGACCTCATGAGCGTGGGCAGTTTCCCCATGGACTTTTTCGGCGGCGCACCGGCCGCAACAAGCGCCATGGGGCCGGACGCGGCAGGGGAGCTTCAACTGGGTGGCCCTCCCGGCGGCCCCGGCGGCCCCGGCGGCCCTGGCGGGGGCATGTCCCCCGAACGCGAAGAAGAGATGTCCCAAGAGTATATGAGCTACTACAGCTTTACCGAACGCCTCAGCCGAACACCACGACAGGAGTACGCTCCCTATCTGCGGCCTTTCTCGTTCCGTCATCCGGTGACGGGCAAGGACGTCAACCCGACTGTCGAAGCCTGGAACAAGGCACACCCGTGCCCCATGCCGCCCGGCGGAGAGCGGTGGACCGAGAACCAGTAGCTGCGAGGGGGATCATAGTGCTCTGCGGGTCCTGCGACCGCGCAAAGCACCGGCGGGGCGGATTGCGTTAACGAGCCAGCCCGGCGTCTGCTTGGGCGGTCATCACCTGCAATGAATCATCGGAATAGGAGCCCAGGAGAAATGGCAGACGGATTCATAGATCCAGAGGAGAAGGCTGGGGAAGTAAGCACCGTTCTCGGTGTTGGACTGGCCGGCCTCGGCCCCGGTGGTGCGGCCGCCGTAGCGGACACCAAGAATGGCAGGATCGTCCGGTTGCGCCCGCTTCACTACGACTGGAAGTACGATAAGGCCCAGTTCAACCCCTGGAAGATGGAGGCTCGCGGCAAGACCTTCGAGCCTACGGTGAAGTCTCTGTTGCCCGCGTTCGGCAGCGCCTACAAGCAGCGTGTCTACTCCCCCAACCGCATCAACTATCCCTTGAAGCGCGTGGATTGGGACCCGAGCGGCCAGCGCAATCCGCAAAACCGAGGTGTGAGCAAGTTCGAACGCATCTCCTGGGACGAGGCCACCGACCTCATCGTGAGCGAGCTCAAACGAGTTCGGGAGACCTACGGCCCGTACGCCGTGCTGGCGCAGTGTGACGGCCACGGAGAATCAAAGGTCATCAACAAGCCTCACGGTGCCAATGAGGACCTCTTGAAACTCCTCGGAGGCTACACCCTGCAGGTGCGCAACACGGACAGCTGGGANNAACGTGATGATCGATGTCGCGGAAAACAGCGACATGATCCTGTTCTGGGGCTGCGATGCAGAGACCACCCCGGGCGGCCAGAATGGGCAGGCGGCCACACGTCTACTCTACTGGTGGACGGAGCTCGGCATCGAGAACATCTACATCTGTCCTGACCTCAACTACGCGGCGGCGGTGCACGCGGACAAGTGGATCCCGATCCTTCCCGGCACGGATGCGGCTCTGCAGCTGGCGGTAGCCTACATCTGGATGACCGAAGGCACCTACGACAAGGAGTACGTCGCCACCCACTCGGTCGGCTACGACAAGTTCGAGCACTACGTACTGGGTAGGGAAGATGGCGTGCCGAAAACACCGGAATGGGCTTCGAAGAAGACCGCCGTTCCTGAGTGGACGATCAAGGCTCTGGCTCAGCAGTGGGGGAAGAAGGTCACTGCGGTAGCGCACGGCAACGGTGGCGCGGGCATTCGCAGCCCTTACTCCACCGAGAATGCTCGTCTCGAGGTATGCCTCCTTGCCATGCAGGGGTTGGGTAAGCCGGGCGCGCAGTCGGTGAAGATGATCGAGTGGTTCGACACAAGCGGTATGGCGGCAATGCCGGGCGCGCTCGGCTCGGGCATGCTAAAGGCCCAGACCGCGTATCTCAAGTCGCTGAAAGCCATGAGCGACAAGATGAAGGGGGCGATGGGCATGGGCGGCGGGCCTGGCGGCCCCGGCATGCCTGCCCCCGTTGGCCCCGGCGGTCCTGGGCCCGGCATGCCTGGCCCGGGTGGTCCCGGTGGCCCCGGCGGGCCTGGCGGCCCCGCCATGCCTGGTCCCGGTGGCCCGGGTGGCCCGGGCATCGGTGGCCCCGGTGGCCCCGGCGGTCCCGGTGGCCCCGGTGGACCTGGTGGACCGGGTGGACGGCGAGGC
>PMIZ01000511.1 GCA_003157225.1 Actinomycetota bacterium
CGGAGACCACGACCACCACGGCGGTCCTGAGCCAAAAGTGGGGCGTCAAAGCGGAGGTGAATGGCCTACGAATCACGGTGAGTGTACCGGCCACCGATAAAGACGTATACGCCACGAGCAATGGTGTGCGCGACGACACTATGAAGGTCATCATGGCTGAGGTGGTCCTCGAGAACATCGGCAGCACGCCGCACGTCTACTACGCAAGCGACTTCACGCTCTACGATACATCGGACAATTCGTATTTCGGTGATGACGAGGACTCCAGCGGCGGCCTCGTAGGCAGGCCCGGACTTAGATCGGGATATCTCCAGCCCGGGAAGAAGATCTACCGCTGGGTCGCCTACATCGTACCGGCGGACGCGGCGGCCAGCCGTATCGAGTACGCGGAGGCAGAGGCCACAGACACGCAAGCCACNNGAGTGGGTCGACTGGTTCAACCACCGTCGGCTCCTCGAACCCATCGGCTACATACCACCGGCAGAATTCGAAGAGATCTTCTATCGTGAGAGAGTCTCGGCCGCAGAGGCCGGACTCAAACAACCGAGTCTCCACTGAACAGCGGTTCACAAGGACGAGAGGCTTCAGCGCAGAATCAGTAATTGATGGACTGGCCCCCGAACCCAGAACAATATCCCCTCCCAGAGGCGCCGCCCCGACCAAGCAGTCAAAAGAGGGGCAACGCTCGCGCGTCGATGCGCGAACCACTTCTCGCGCTGTTTCGCGACACTACCCGCACCCTGGCTCCGGCTGCGAGCCAGCCGCGGCTCCTGACTGCCGAGCTGAGTATGTATTTGCGGCGGTTCCTTCGGCTGGGCGCGCTTTCGCCCCAACTCGCCCCCTCCGGGTTGGCTGGACTGGACGCTCGCCTGGCTGGCGGGTTTGGCTTCGGACTTCACCTGGTGTGTGGAGAAACGGGGATCGGAAAGACAGCCTTTCTCGACTCGATGGCCTGGGAGGCGGTCTCCAGCAAGCGTCCAGTCCTCTACTACGCCTTAAGAGATGGCGAATTGGGGGCTTGGGAGCGTCTGATTCGGACGCTGGGGTTCATCCTTGGCGATCCCGCGGTTCCCCTTGACGCTCTTCGCTTTCATGCCCTGGCTCCCGACGACCTTGAGATGCTCACCCGCCTGGATCGCTCCCTGCAAGACGCTGTGCTGCCATACCTATCCCTAGTGGGCACTATCCCAGCCTACACCGACACCCTGAGCGCTCTCATCCAAGACGTCCGTTTGAGAGCTCGCGAAGTCAGCGAGCGGCACGGCAAGATCCCACTCCTGCTCGTAGACGACCTGGAACATCTGCTGCCTGTCAGCCGCCCGCGGCAGCTTCCGCTAGTCCTCTCGCGTTTGGATGAGGTTCTCGCGGCCGATTCAACGCCCGGCCTGCTCACCATGACGATGTCAGACTCGCTCCTGCTTGGCAGGGAGAGTCTCCCGGTTCATTCAGTGCTGACTCTCACCAAGGCTTCCGGCTCGGCGACCGACACCCTGGAGCAAGTGGATCTGGACCTCAAGATCAACGACCACACTGCTTGGGCGGGAACGCTGCCTCTGCTGTTGGAGCGACGCTCCGGCCTTTTTGCCCAGCCTCCGACCCCCATAGAGCACGAGTCAGAATAGGTTGCATGAGAGCGTGGGCAGCAGCCTGCACCGGGGTCGGCCGCTGCCCTCTCGAGCCTCGGGAAGTACGACCAGGCCCGGTCGTGGCATGAGCGGGCCATCGGGAGAAGGACAAGAGCCGGCTCTGCTCCAGCCATGGGCTCAGCTATCAACGGTTAGGCAGGCACCCGCTGAGTGGATCAGCCACCTTGACACGCCAGTTCGGGCTAGCCTATGGTGGCTAGGTGGTCGTTGACACGTCTGTTCGGGGGCGGGAGATGGCCGCGGGACGCCTCAGGAGTTACGACTACGGTGTGTTGGGCCTGTTCGTACTAACTGTCATTGGAGTCAGCCTGAGCTGGTATACGGGTCCTGGGTGGGGCCTGACTGGCTGGAACTCCTTCGTCGTCGGCCCGTTTGGCATTCTGGCCTTCGTCGCCGCCGTGGCCGGCGCTGTCACGGTTGAGAACAAGGCGTTCTTCCCCCGGAGGGCCGCCCTTCCTCATTGGTACAAGGAGGGTCCGATTGTCGTGGTTCTGGGCGGTCTCATAGCCCTGTTCGCCCTCGTCCGCATCGTGGCCAAGCCCGAAGGAGGCGAGGCCATGCACTACGGAGCCGGCGTATTCATCACCCTAGTCGCCGGCCTGCTCATGGTGGGCTGCGGTTACCTAAGTTATCGGGACAGGGTTGGGGCGCGTTCCTGTCCTCGCTGCGGCGCCGAGACAGGCGCGGACGACCGGTTCTGCCGAAGTTGTGGAGAGTCGCTCGGTGAGAGAGAGGGGGAAGCCAATGTCTGCGCAGGATGCGGCGCTCAGGTCCATCTCGCTGCGCGATTCTGCGCATCGTGCGGGCGGTCGGTCTAGAGGGGGATCGTCACCTAACGGCTGGAAGAGCACCTGTTGGGGTTGGCGCGACGGCACTTGATGGGAGGGCGGCCGGACGGGTTGAAGCCCTGCCATGGTGAGGCCCCAAAGGATAGCCCTAATGACTCCAATCTCGGCAATGACCTGGCCTCACAGGCACACGTGAGAACCGGCCATGGCCCATGGTGGCAAAGCACCATGACCTCGTAGTGATCGTTTCCCATCGTGAAGTAACAATCTGATGATGTCGAGCCCGCCCGGATATACGTTGGCGCCCTGCGGGGTAGGCTACATGATGAGGGACGTCGAAGGCGGGGGGAAGGCGAATGAGCAAGCAAGCTCCTCGAGGTGAATGGACCATCGAGCTTCTCCCGGAGCCGCTGGCAAGCAGCGCTAGCGGCCCCGTGACCGGGCCACCGGTGACGATCAATGCAAGTGCGCTACTCAGCGGTGGTAGCACGGCCGCGGCGGGACCTCTACTGGGCCAGGAGCTGCCGGCCGAATCACCCTACCAAAACCCTGTCGATGAGCGTCTCAAGGAACTCTACATCTACCTCACCGACAATGAACGTCTGTGGAAGCTCTTCAAGATCTGGGCTTCAGGGGATGGCAGCTTTCATCGGGTCAACTACGCGTTCAACCACGACACAACGTAACGTGCATGCGGCCGTGCTTCCGTGAACTTAAGGCGGCTCCGATTGATGGCGCGGTCTTCACCGCCAGAGATTTTGCCCCTGGAGAGCCGCCTTACCGGCAGCTCGAGATTGTGACGCCCAAGCGGTCCAGCTTGACCTTCTCGAAGCCGACGGATCCGGAGCAAGGATTCACAATTGAGATGAGGTTGGGTAACCCCGAACTCGTCCAGGGCGCGCTGACCGAGCACGTCCCAGCGGGTGAGCGCCTTATTGACTATGTCAGGCTGGCCAGCTTCGTGGACCTTTCGGGCGACAACGAGTATCACTTCGACATCGGTGTGGCCATAGCCCTGCACCTTCTGGGAGAAGAGGGCTGACAGCCGGCGGGCGCTCCCCTCTTGCGCTAATTCGTTAACTCGGCAGAGGCGGAGTGTGCAATTCTGCGGCATGCCGACTAGGCTGAAGCGGTTCTCCATGTCGCTCACCCTCCTCATCCGCACTCTGTCCATGACTGAGAAATCATGCGGATTGCAGGGAGGACTCGAGTCCAATTCGACCCCATCTGCTCAACGCCACCCAAGCAGCGGCCGCAGACCTGCCATCTGTGGGTCAGGAGCGGGTCAGTCGACAGCTCCCTTGTTTCTCCGGCAGTGAACTCAGCCGCACCATCCATGCTAGTTTGGCGTTGCCTGATGTCAAGCCAAGGGGTGCATTGATGGAGCTTCTACACCACAGCGCCGAGATCAACGGTTTCAATATGCACTACGTGACGGCCGGCAGGGGCCAGGCAATCGTGCTCTGTCACGGGTTTCCCGAGATTTGGTATTGCTGGCGGAAACAGATAGAAGCGCTCGCCGATGCCGGGTTCACGGTCATCGCTCCCGATTTGCGAGGTTTCGGCGATAGTACAGGCCCCGAAGCCTGCGATCAGTACACGTCCTTTGACGTCCTGGGCGACCTGGTCAAGTTGCTCGATCATTTGGGCATCGAAAAGGCCGGCATCGTGGGCCACGACTGGGGTGCCACGGTGGCTTGGAACTCGGCGCTGCTCCGTCCTGATAGGTTTGTCGCTGTGGCCGGTCTGTCGGTGCCTCTCACTCCACGGGGCCCCAACAGTCTTCCCGGAATGTTGAAGCGTACAGCACCTCCGAATCTCTACATGCTCTACTTTCTAGAGCCTGGCGTGGCCGAGAGGGAACTCGACGCCGATCCTCGCACCTTCCTGCGCCGGCTGTTCTACACGAACTCGGGTAACCTAGCCGAGGGCCTGCAGCCGAACATGATGGTCGCCGACACCGGCCGGTTGACCGACTCTCTCCACGAGCCCGACAAGCCACTTTCCTGGCTCACCGAAGCCGATCTGGATGTCTACACTCAGGCGTACGAGAGATCCGGGTTCCGCGGGGCGCTCAACACCTACCGCAGCCTGCACCGCAGTTGGGAATTGCTGGCGGCTTGGGAGGACCTGGCTGTCGAGATCCCCGCGCTCTACATCGGCGGTACCCGTGACATCGTCCAGACCTTCCCCGGCATGAAGGAGGCGATCCAGGCCATGAAGGTATTCGCTCCGAAGGCCGAGCAGCCGATCCTGCTTGATGGTGTGGGCCACTGGATTCAGCACGAGGCTGCCGAAGAGACGAACGAAGCTCTCGCCGCCTTCTTCAAGAAGACCCTTTAGCACGGGGGCTCATCGCCCCCTCGCTTCTCGCCCAGCGGTCGACTTTCTCGTCTCCGCGACTGAAAGAGAGGCGGACTGAGCAATTCTGCGGCATGGCGCTTTGGGCCAATTAGCAGGCAGTTGCTGTCTCTGTGTAGACAATACACAAGAAGAGGCGGACCTCTTCCGGATCAACTTGCCTAGCTCCGAGCGGGGTCCGTCCGCAAGACCGGCACGATCTTGCCATAGCGTTCGTTCCCGGATGGGAAGCCGAGTGGCCTTCAGACCCAATGAGTATCCGGGCTGCGAAGGACGCCTGGGCCCGCCGTTCGGTACGCGCCAAGCTCGGCCAGCCGGGCTCCCGCGGATACGGTCACCGGGTCCGCGGGGCGTATTTTCCGCGCATAGGTTTGGAAAAGTCGATGGGTGGGCAGAAGCTTAGTGTGAGTCCCAAGAGGTAGCGCATCCCGATCAGTCGAGACGAGCGCGGCGAGCATCCGAGAGAAAGCGGGAACCGCTGGACAAGCGGTGCAAGCCAGTGAGTCGATGTAGCTGAGAGGGGAAAGCGGGTCACTCGGGGCTCACTTTTTTGGGCTTCTTCCAGGAACGCGCATAGGGAGGTGCCTCATGAGGTATTTGGTGGTCACGAAGCAAACGACCCCCATGCCGCCGGAGATGGTGCCGGGTCTGTTCGCAGCCATGAAGGCGTTTAGCGCCCGCTACACCGAATCGGGCAAGATAGAACAGTCGTGGAGCTTCGCAGGCCTGAGTGGGGGCGGCGCCATCCTTAACGTCGCCTCTCCAGAGGAACTCGATGAGATCATGGCAGAATTCCCCTTAGGACCTTTTTCCCACAGAGAGATCTACGGTTTGGTGCACTTGGCTAAGTCGCTCGACGCCGCTGCGAAGGCCTTCGAAGCCTTAACGGGTACCACGGCCAAGCACTGACCACCGGCCATCACGACCGCCAGAGCCCCCGGATTGGCCGCTGGGTTGCCGGCTGGGGTCACCATGACCTGGTGGTGATCGTTCCCTGCCGTGAAGCAAGGCGAGTTCCGTCTCAGATTTGGAGGAGACAAGTGGGCTGTGCTGGACAGCCTTCGAACAGCGTAGCGAGCTGCTTTGGGCAGACAACGACCCTGGAAGTGCAGTGCTCGTGTACACTCAGGGGCGTTGACTATCTCCCCCGAGGCACGAGCTGGTGCATGGCACGAGCGACAGCAGAAGGAGAAGGACGACTGGGACGGGATTTGGACCGACACCGGTCTGGTATTTACCCGGGAAGATGGCACCGCCTGGCATCCCGACCGGATCAGTAAGGTCTTCGAGTAGGCGGTCCGCGCCTCGGGGCTGCCCCGGATACGTCTCCACGATCTCCGTCACACGCACGCGACCATTGCTCTGGGGGCTAGCATTCATCCCAAGGTCGTGTCCGACCGCCTCGGTCACAGTACCGTGTCCTTCACCCTGGATGTCTATTCACACTGCGTCCCAGCTCTAGCGCAAGACGCGGCCGACAAGATCGCTAGCCTGGTTTCGGCAGCGGAATGATGCACCTATCAGAACTGCTTGGTGTGATGTACCAGGACGCGCCCTAGTGCCTCGTCGAGCCACTGCTCCAATCCGACTCGATCAAGCAGGTCGCAAGAGCTGATATACACCCTGTAGTCTTCCAGCGCCTCATAGGACCAGGCTGAGAACACCACGTATTCCCGCCCCGTGAGATCGTGGGTGAGCAGTACAGCTGCGTGGAGGTAGTCATTGTCCCTCTCGTCAAG
>PMIZ01000081.1:0-2589 GCA_003157225.1 Actinomycetota bacterium
ACAGTCACGACACCTTGCTTCATGTCCTTCGCCACGTATACAGCCACATCACTGCCACGGAAACAAGGAGGAGGACGAACATCCCGATGAACAAGGGGAGATTGCGATACGGCATCGCCGTGAAGTTCGTACCGAACAGTCCTACGAGAAAAGGTGATCGGCGAACTCTTCCACGCGGGGCCTTTCCGGGCCGTCGCGCAGGCTCTTCACCGCGATCTCGTCGAGACCCATTTCATCGAGCGCCTTGACCACCGCCTCATCATGCTGGGCATGGATCCAGGTGACGGGGCATTGAGGCCGGCTGAGATCACTCAAAGCGCTCGGCAACTTGGCGGGAAGCAGTTCTTGCAGTCCCTCTGACGTGAGGACACTGATCTTGTGCGCCGCCGGTGATCTCTTGGATTCGGCTGCACTCATGGGACGAGAAGCACCGGCAACGAGAGGCTGCGCATAAGGTGCTCGGCCGTGCTGCCGAGGATCAGCTGATGAAGTGCCGAATGGCCTTGCATGCCGATCACGACAAGATTGACCGGCGACCTGGCGACCTCCTTGAGCGCCGTCTTGGCCGCCCGCCCCTGCTCGATGGCGAACTCCGCCGTCAGCCCCTGGGCATCGAGGTACGACCTCGCCTCTTCCTGCACGGCAGCCCCCTGCTGAGCGTCATCGTTCACGGTCAGAACCTTTACGCTTGCGAAGGTGCGGCGGGCGACGTCGGCCGCCAGCTTGAGGGCGCGGTTTGCGGAATGGCTGCCGTCGTACATCAGTAGCATCTTGGCTACGGGCCTGGATTGCTCCTCGACGAGCAAGACGGGAGTCCCGGAACGGCGGACCACGCTCTCAGCGGTGGAGCCGAGTAGGTCTTTTCCCCACCGCGCGTGCTCGCCGCGTTTGCCCATGATGATCAGATCGCAAGCGTCCCCGACATCGGCGATCGCCTGGCTCGGCACCCCTTCTTCGGTTCGCGTCTCGGCCTCGAGACCGCTCTTCTCGACGGCTTCTCGAAGCTCGTTGAGTATCCGCTCGCTCTTCGCACGGAACTGTTCCATGACGTCCAGCGGCACCAGGGTGGGCGCGACAGCCTCGAACGCGTAAGAATAGTCGAGGTACGGTGGCATCTCAAGGTAGCGCACATCGAGAACGTATAGCCCCGTTATCCGGGCTTGGTAGACCTTGCCCAACTCGAGGGCGTGCTCCAGGGCGGATCTCGCATACGCTGACGAATCCACGGGAACCAGCAGTGACTTGATCATCGGACTTTCCTTTCCGTCGTCGCGTCTCGCCGCTTCTTCTCCGAGGGTAGCGCTACCCCGGTGGGAAGTGAAAGGAGTTCCGCGATGGCGCTCTCCACGTCGGCGCTCCGCAAGAGACTTTCCCCCACCAAGACCCCGTCAACCCCGAGAAGCCGGAGGGTCTCCACGTCTTTCCTGGTGGAGATCCCACTTTCGCTGACCACTAGTCGGCCCTCCGGCACTTTGCCGACGAGCCTCTCGGTCACTGCCAAAGACACCTCGAAGGTCCGTAGGTCCCGGTTGTTGATGCCGATCAGCGCATCGTCGAGTTCGACAGCACGCTCTAACTCCCGTTCGTCGTGGATCTCCAAGAGGACGTCGAGAGCAAGCTCGGCGGCCATCAGCGCCAGAGCCTTCATCCGCTTCGCGGGAAGCAGGGCGGCGATGAGGAGCACCGCCGACGCGCCGTGGACGGCGGCTTCTACGAGCTGGTACTCGTCCAGCACGAAGTCCTTCCGCAGTATGGGCAACGTCGTGGCCGCGACCGCGCGATCCAGATCGGCGAGGCTCCCCGCGAAGTGGTCTTCCTCCGTGAGAACCGAGATCGCGCGAGCACCTCCGCGATCGTACGCGCCCACTAGGTCCATCACGTCGAGTCCCGGCTTGATGGGTCCCTTGCTTGGCGACCTCCGCTTCACCTCGGCGATGAGCGAGATGCCCGGCAAGCGAAGCGCTGCCGCGAACGAGGGCACAGACGAGACAGGCCCTGACCCGAGGCGAGCTTCCAGCTCGCGCAGGGGCACAGCCTGCCTGCGCTCCTCGAGTCGCGCGCGCACGGAGAGCACGATGCGATCCAGGTACGTCGAGGAGTCCAGAGCGGCACGAGCCGAAGGTGTTGCATTCCCGCTCATGGCGCCGCCGCCTCGCCAGGAGCGGCCGCCTCGCCCGGGGTCCTCGCCTCGCCCGGCGCCGCTTGACCGGAGCGCATCGCCTCCGCGGACAGCCGGCGCGTCAACTCCACCAAGCGGTCGAGGGTACGCTCGGCTCGCCCGGAATCGAGCGAATCCCGGGCTGCCTCCAGGCCCGCCGCGAGCGAAGGAACCGCCCCTCCCGCGTAAAGGGCGCCGGCAGCGTTCAGGAGCACCACGTCGCGCGGGCCACCTTTGGCCCCTCTAAGCACGGCGCGCGTCAGCGCCGCGTTGTCTTTGGCGTCTCCGCCTTCCAGCTCGGACAGGCGGCGCCTGACCAGACCCAACTGCTCCGGCTCCACCGAATAGGGAGCGCCGACCGTCGCACCTGAGACCTCGATGACCGTCGAGGGACCGCACACCGACAGCTCGTCCAAGCCTTCCTGGCCATG
>PMIZ01000081.1:2596-4849 GCA_003157225.1 Actinomycetota bacterium
GAAGTTGAAGACCGTCCGCACCCCCAGGGCCTTGCGGACCATGGAGACACGACCGGCCGCACGGTGATGATTCGGCGCGAACATGAAGCCGATCCCCGCGAGTCTCAAGCACGTGGCGATGTGGTCCGGGCTGAGGTCTATCCGGACCCCGAGCGCCTCCAATACGTCGGCCGAACCGGATCGCGAGCTCGCGGCTCGGTTGCCGTGCTTTGCGATCTTCATTCCTGCTCCGGCCGCCACAAACGCTGCGGTGGTGGAGATGTTGAAGGTGTGGAGACCGTCGCCACCGGTCCCGGCCGTGTCCACGAGGACACAGCCATCGCCCGGCACCCGCACGGCCATCCGCCTCATCGTCTCGGCCAGCCCCGCGATCTCGTCCGCGGTCTCTCCCTTCACCCGTAGGGCCATGAGGAACGCGGCCGCCTGGACATCGTTGGCATCGCCCGCCATGATCTGCTCAAGTGCCAACCCGGCCTCCTCTTTGGTGAGATCTCCACCATCGGCAAGACGCGCGAGAGTCGACACGAAGGAGGCCTGTGCCTGGGTCGAGCCAACGACCGCCGCGCCAACGTCGGCCGCCCCAAAAGCGGACCGGGCTGCGGCTGCGATCGGCCTCATCGCCCCACCTCCGCGACCCCGTTCTTAGGTCCACCGACCGCCCACCGCGCGACCCGGAGGCGCAGGAAGTTGCGCAGGAGATCCTTGCCGCACGCGGTCATCAGGCTTTCCGGGTGGAACTGGACGCCTTCCACCACGTACTCCCGATGACGAACGCCCATCAGAACTCCGTCTTCCGTCCACGCCGAGGGCTCGAGGACGTCCGGCAGCCGCGGATCCACCACCAGCGAGTGGTAGCGCGTCGCGGTGAAGGGGTCGGGTAGTCCCGCGAATATGGTGCGACCATCGTGGCGGATCAGCGATGTCTTCCCGTGCACCGGTTCCACACCTCGCAGGACTCGCCCCCCATACGCCTGCCCGATAGCCTGGTGCCCCAGACAGACGCCGAGCAGCGGCACCTCGCCGAGATCGAGACCCTCGCGGGCCAGCTCGAGGTCCGCAACAGGTTCATCCAGGGGGTCTTCGGCCGCTACGTCTCCGACGAGGTGGTGGAGGCCGTCCTGGCAACTCCCGAGGGACTCTCGCTCGGAGGCGAGAAGCGGACGGTGACGCTCCTGATGTCGGACCTGCGCGGCTTCAGCGCGCTCGCCGAGCGGCGCTCGCCCGAGGATGTCGTCCGCATCGTCAACAACGCGCTCGGGACGATGGGGGACGTCGTCCTCTCCCACGGCGGCACGGTCGACGAGTTCCTCGGGGACTCGGTCCTCGCCTTCTTCGGGGCCCCGGTGCGGCGCGACGACGACGCCCGCCGAGGCCTCACCTGCGCGCTGGCCATGCAACGCGCGATGGAGACGGTCAACGCGTGCAACCGCGAGCAGGGGCTGCCGGAGGTGGAGAGCGGCATCGCGGTCCACACGGGCGAGGTGGTCGGCGGCAACATCGGCTCCGAGCGACGGACCAAGTACGGCGCCGGGGGGAGCCACGTGAACCTGACGGCCCGGATCGAAGGGTACACGCTTGGCGGTCAGGTCCTGGCCTCCCAGGCGACGCTGAGCGCGGCGGGCGCGGGGTTCCGCCTCGCGGCATCGCTCGCCGTCCGGGCGAAGGGGGTCTCCGAGCCGGTACGTGTCTTCGAGGTCACCGGCCTCGACGGGCGCGACGACCTCACGCTGGCGAGCGTGTTGGAGCCATCGGTCCCCGCAGAGCCGCCGGTGCCGGTCCTCCTGACGGTCCTCGACGAGAAGCGGATCGGCCTGGAGCGCTCGCCGGGCGCGCTCGTGCGGCTCTCGCCGCGCGGGGCCGAGCTCGCCGCCGACGTCCTGCCGCAGCCCTGGGACGACCTCGCCCTCGTCGTTCCGGGCGCCTCCGGCGAGGCGTACGCCAAGGTGCTGGCCGCGCCGGCATTCACGCCGGGGGCGGTGAGGATCCGGTTCACGCACCTGCCGGACGAGCTGGGGCGGCGGCTCGACGTTTCGCGTGAGGGAGTCGACCCCCGTTGAAGCTCGGTCCCGGAAGCAACTTGATTTCGTTGGGTCACGCGGAGCTCCGGCAACCTTTGGTGAACTTCCGCGTAGAAACCTGGGCATCGTCGCCAGATCGTCTGACCTGACAGGGGGCCTTCGTGATCGACATTCGTCAATTCGGTGAACAGGTCGAGGGATACTCAGTCCCCGTACTCTACGAACGCGAGATCCG
>PMIZ01000319.1 GCA_003157225.1 Actinomycetota bacterium
CTGCTGTTCGCCGCCGGAGAGCGTTCCGCCGTACTGTCCGGACCTCTCCCGCAGCCGCGGGAAGCTCTTGTAGACCCTGTCGAGTGTCTGCTGGATCTCCGCCGGGTCGCTGCGCGTGTAGGCGCCCATCATCAGGTTTTCGCGCACGGAAAGGGGCGCGAATATCTTCCGTCCTTCCGGGACGTGGCTCATGCCCATGGTGACGATCTTTTCGGCCGGACGCGTGGAGATTTCTTCTCCCTTGAATGTGATCGCGCCGGTCCGCGACCGAAGAAGTCCCGAAAGCGTGCGCAAGGTCGTGGACTTCCCCGCGCCGTTCGCGCCGATGAGCGTGACGATTTCCCCCTCATCGACGGTGAACGAGATGCCCTGGAGCGCGTGGATTGCCCCGTAATAGACGTTGAGGTTCTCAACCTGCAGCTGCAGCACTGTTCGCCACTCCTTTGCCGAGGTAGGCTTCGACGACGGTCTGGTTTCCCTGGATCTCGGCCGGCGTGCCCCGCGCGATGACTTCCCCGAAGTCCATGACGGTGATGTATTCACAGATGCCCATGACGACCCTCATCTGGTGCTCGATGAGGAGGATCGTGAGGTCGAATCGGTCCTTGACGAAGTGGATGAGGTCCATGAGCTGGATGATCTCGCGAGGGTTCATGCCCGCCGCGGGCTCGTCGAGGAGGAGGAGGCTCGGGTCGCAGGCGAGGGCCCGCGCTATCTCGACGCGGCGCTGCTGGCCGTAGGGCAGGTTCTTGGCGATCTCGTCCGCGATGCCCTCGAGCTTGAAGATGGCGAGGAAGTCCAGGGCCTTCTCGGTCAGCTCCTTCTCCTGCTGCGTATAGCGCCTCGAGCGGAGGATGCTGTCGGCGAGGCTGTAGCCCGCGTGGGAGTGGTAGGCGATGCGCACGTTGTCGAGCACCGAGAGGTTGGAGAAGAGGCGGATGTTCTGGAAGGTGCGGGCGATGCCGCAGCCGGCGACCTTGAACAGACGCAGGCCGGCGAGGTCCCGGCCGCCGAACGTGACGGTGCCCTCGCTCGGTGGGTAGACGCCGGTGATGAGGTTGAACACGGTGGTCTTGCCTGCTCCGTTGGGCCCTATGAGCCCGAGGATCTCGCCCTCGTTCACCTCTAGATCGAGGGCGCTGACGGCCTGCAGTCCGCCGAAGCTCCTCGTCATCTGCCGGGTGCAGAGGACAAGGCTCATGGCGTCTTCTCCCGTTCTATGGTCTGCGCGCGCTCGGCTGCAGGCTGTTTCCGGGTCGCCCCGCGCAGAGCGCGCCAGGGGTGTGCATCGGCGAGGCCGAGGACACCCCTCGGGAAGTACATGACGATAAGGATGATGATCACCGCCGTAAGTATCGGTTCGGCCTTGCCCGACACCCGCAGGAGTTCAGGCAGAAAGACCACGATGAGGGCGCCCGCGACGGGCCCTATGACCAGGTAGCTCAGCCCTCCCAGGAAAGCGATGACCAGGAAGTTGACTCCGGCGAAGACGCCGAAGGTCGAAGGCTGCACGGAGGTCATGTACGAAGCGTAGATGGTGCCGAGCAGGGCTGGGATCATCGACATGACCACGAAGTTGATGAGCCGGTACGAGAATGGATTCACCCCGACGCACTGTGCGAGCTTGGGACTGCTCGCCAGGCCGAGCCACCCTCGCCCTGTCCACGCCGCACTGAAGGCGAGCATGACGAGCACGGCTACCACTGAGAAGGCGAGCGTCAGATAGTAATAGGAGCCCACGGAGCCGAAGTGGATGAGGCCGATGTTGCTCACCGCCGGCACCGAGTTGATACCGGCCGCCTGCCCGAAGAACTTGAATGTCTGGAAGATCACGGGGATCAGGGAGGCGAACACGATGGAGAACATCATGCCGAGCGCTCCCGCGAAACGGCAGACGATGGTGCCCAGCAGCAGGGATATGACGAGCGCGATGCCGAGAGTGATAGGCAGCGCGACCCAGAAACCGACCCCGGCTTTGGTGGTCAGGAGCGCCGTCGAGTAGGCCCCGATGCCCCAGAAGGCGGCACTCGCGACATTTATCATGCCCGCCCGGAGTCCAAGAGTGACCGTCATCCCGAGTACGGCATAGGTCAAGGTCAAGATGAGCAGGTGAACATAGTAGGGATCGCGGATTATCTTCGGCAGCGCAATAATGACAGCGAGGCCAACCACCACGGCCGCCCACCTCCAGTGACCCTGGATCCGCCGGTTTGCCGCCACGAGCGAGCGCACCTCCCCGGGCGGGTCCTCCAGTGGCTTGCCGAACAGCCCTCCGGGCCTGAAGAAGAAAAAGAGGGCGACGATGCCGAAGAACACCATCTGCCCCACGCCGGCATTCAGGAAGAACTGGCTGAAGGAAAGGATAAGACCCAGGATAATGCCCGCGCAGATCGAGCCCAGCATGCTGCCGATGCCCCCGAGCATAATGACGAGGAGCACGACGAAGCCCGTCTGTCCCATCGTGAGGTTGATCCCGAACAGCGGCGCCATCAATCCGCCCGCAAAGCCGGCCAGGCCGAGACCCATGGCGAAGATGCCGGTAGCCATCCAGCCGGGATTGACGCCGTGCAAAGCAGCCACGCTCGGGCTGAAGGCGAGCGCACGAGCGCCTCGTCCGACTCTCGATGCTTTGAGGAAGAAATGGAGAGCGAGCAGAACGACGGTGCTGATGACGATCATGACCGCCCGGTCCACGCCGATGACGACCCCCCCGATCTTCCACGAGCCGTTGATTACTTGGGGGAGACCGCGTGCACTGGTGCCGAACGCCAACAGAACGATCTGGTAGAGGACCGTAAAAAGCATGATCGATGTGATGAGGGCTTTCGAGAGGGCCTGCTCGCCGGCGTTGACCTTGCGCATCACGAGAAGGTAGACGGCAGCGCCCCCTGCGGCTGTCAGGAGACTCCCGATGACCACGGCAGCGAAGAAGGGAATACCAACCTGTACCAGCCCCCAAGTGATGTAAGCCCCCAGGGCATAGAACATTCCGAAGGCGACGAAGAACACGTTGGTAACGGAAAGGATCAAGTTGAAACCGGCCGCCATGAAGACGTAGACCAAGCCTATGGCAAGGCCGTCGAACACCAGTTGTATGAAGGTCGCAAAGCTCACGCAAGACGTCCTAATCTAGTCTGCCGGCTGTAGCCGCGAGATGAGATGGGCTCCTGGGCGGGCGCCTTCGGAGCCCATCTCATAAGATCACCGCGATTCAGTCTCCGGTCACGCCGCTCGTTACGAGCTCGGCGGCGGCGTCCCCGCGCCCGGGGCACTGCTCGGGGCTGCGCCTGGAGCAGTGCTCGGGGGAGCACCGCCCGGAGCACCGCCCGGAGCTGCGCCCGGAGGAGGACCAGAGGGAACCGACCAGGCCGCCGCGCAGTACTTGGCGACATCGTCAAGGTTGACTGTCTGAACGTTGGTCAACTTGCCGCCGCTTACGGTTGCCATCAGGTTTTCCATGACCTGACAAACCGTCCGGTCGGTGACGCCCGCGTCCGGCCGAGTGACCATCCTGGCCTTGCCGTGTGGTCCGTCATTCTCAAAACCGGCGGCAAGCACGGCGGACACGGCGTCGGCATCGATGCTTCCCGCCTTCTGCACAGCCGCTCTATACGCATAGAATATGTCGCCGCCCATGAAGTCGGGGTCGTCCCACGCGCCATACTTAGCGACGTAGTCGGCCATCTGCTCCTGCGCGATCGCGTTGGGGCTATCTGTGGCGGTTGGGAAGCAGCCGGTGATCAAACCGTCCAATTCGGTGAGCTTGCCGATCTTGCTGAGCTGGCCTGGCAAGAACTCGGTCGGGCACAGGCAGATGCCCGGGAACGAGGCGCTGCGGAGCGACCGCATAAGTTGGAAGAGCCCGGTATCGGTCATGCCCAGGATGCAGACGTCGGGGTTGGCCGTAAGAACCTTGGTTGCGACGGCGGTGAAGTCCGACGTGCCCGTCGGGTAGCTGACCGCTTCGAAGTCGTACCCGAGCATCTTGACGATGCCGGTCTGCACCCCCAGCATGCTCTGGCCCGGTATGCTGTCCTCTGACACGCCGACCCACTTCTTGGGCTGCTTGCCGGTGTAGACGGGGAGATAGTTGACCCGTACCGGCGTCTCGACGGGCAGCATGCTGATATTGAATGAGTACTTATGCTGAGGGTTGAACACGTTGGCGAGCATCGACTCCAGAATGGTCAGAGTCTTTGCTTCCTCTGTGACGCTCAACCAGGCTCCGCCCATGGGATCGCCGAAGATGACATTCGCCTTATCTTGGGTGACCAGCCGCTGAACGGCCGATCGGCTCGTCGCAGCTTCCGACTTCCCGTCCAGAGGAATGAGCTCGAGCGTGTACTTGGAGCCTCCGACGTCCCAGCCGCCACGTTTGTTGGCCCCGTCGATCAGCGCTTCGAATACCCTCTGGTTATTGACCAGTTGAGGGATGCTGAAGTCGGTGATGAGGCCGATCTTGATCTTGCCCGCAACCGAGGCGGCTGTGGTCGACGCGCCGACAGCCGTGGTGGGTGCTCCTCCGACGCTCGAAGCTGTGGTCGCAGATGTCGCGGTGGTTCCTCCACCACAAGCGGCAAGCACGCCGCCCAAGCCGCCGCCGACGACCACCGCTGCCCCTGCAATTCCGGCGAGCTTGAGGAACTGGCGGCGACTCACCTCCGTCCCGGGCGGAACAGCCTCTTCCGGCCGGCCATCCTGGTCTTGCATACTCACAATGACCCCTTTCCCCGATTGCGAACCCGCCCGGGACAAGCGCCCCTTC
>PMIZ01000252.1 GCA_003157225.1 Actinomycetota bacterium
CTGAGGGGGCTGCTGGGCCGCGGGCTGCGCCACCAGCGGTGCAGCCGGTTGCGCCCGGTAGGAGGTCAGGTCCTGGCCGCAGCTCCCACAGAACCTAGCCGCGTCGTCATTCGATGTACCACATTTCGGGCAGAACATCCCCGGCCTCCCTCTGGCGCGATTCCGGCAGCCGCACTCCTCTGGCGGCCTCTATGGTAAACGCTCAAGGCCAGAAATGATATTCGTCCCTACGTGCGTTCGCGGGGGGCGTTCTAGTAGACAACTCCGTGTACGCTACTCGCAAAAGCAATCGCGATGATGATGCCGATGATGGCGATCACTATGCCCGCGATGCCGATCCCGAAGGTGATCCAGCACCACAGCTTCGCCTTGCGCGAGGAATACTGGGCGCCCGTGACGTCTCCCATGACGAGCTTGTTGTCAACCTGGCTGGCGTACACCACCGCGACGATCCCGGTCGGCCAGAAGCAGAGGATGAGCACGGCGATGGCCCATCCCAGGTAGCTGGGGATGCGCGCCAACTGGCCATATGGGCCCCGAGGCCCGTAGGGAGCGTAGGGCGGGCCTTGGTAGGCGCCTGCTTGGGGAATCTGCTGGTAGGGCGGTGCCTGATAGGGCCCACCCTGGCATCCGGGACTCTGGTACTGCCCGGCCCGGTATCCAGGCGCTTGGCTTCCGCCCGCGCCGGATTGAGGCGACTGGTTTTCGCCCACGCCCGGCGTCGATCCGGCCGCCGCTGGTCCTTGTCCGGCCTGCGGATCTTCTTGCCACTGCTCCTGGTACTTGTTCAGATCAAAGCCGCACGAACTACAAGCATCCGCTTCGCCTTGGTTCGTAGCGCCGCATTGCGGGCAGTACATGTCCGCCTCCTATGGGCTTCCGTCGAGCGCCTCTTCACCGTGTCTATCTTAGCGGAGGAAAGAGCGCGGGACCGGCGAAATGATTCCGAGAAGAGTACCAGGGGACCGAGAGCTCCTGACCGACGGAGGTAGGACGATGAAACCAGTGTATCTCGGTGGGGTGAGAGGATATCAGGCTGCCGTTTACAGGCCGGGCTCGGGCTGGACCGTCGCCGATAACCGGGGGCACGCCCATCACCAGCCCGCGGTGCTCCGGAAGAGCCAAACGCCGCGGGTGTGCCCGCTGGCCGTGGCGCGGCGCCATCGCCCGGGCTTGATAACCAGGACCGCCATCGTCGCCGTGATGGCCGCGCTGGTCGGGTTCCTGACCTTGGTCCTCAGCGGAGTCGCTCAGCTCTAGTAGGCTGCTGAACAATGACGTTGCGCCGTCAGGACACGATCGCCGNNGACCGAGGACACAGTATCGCGCCGGAGCACCGGGGAGGGGAACTTGACCGACGCGGCACTGTCCGACCGCATCCAGCGAGCCATCGACAGTGACAGCATGATCCGTCACTTCGGCATCCAGGTGGAAGAGACTTCCGAACACCTCACGCGGGTCTCGGCCGTCGTGGGGGAAGATTCGCTCCAGCTTCACGATCTCGCGCACGGCGCGTTCATCTTTGCCCTGCTGGACGTAGCCTTTGCGCTCACTGTCAACGCCAAAGTGGACGCGGTCGCGGTGCAGTGGAGCATCAGCCAGTTCCGTTCGGCCAAGCTGGGCGACAAGGTCACGGCCGAGTGTCGCCCGCTGCATGGGGGCCGGCGGCTAGTCGTCGTGGAACTATTGGCGTTTGGCGCCGAAGGGCGGTTGCTTGCCAAGGGTCAAGCGACCGCTATCCCGATCGGCGAGGCCGTCCAAGCGCAGGCCCGTGCCTAGCGGGTAGTGCCCAAGGGGTCGCGCCGGTTTCTTCCCAGTGTGAACGCATCAAGTGTCGGGGGGCGCGGGCGTCCGTCTGCGCNNCTACGGGCGCGACCGAGGACGAAGGCGTCTGGCCGCCAAGTGCGGCCTCGGCGGTCGAGATGTCGTTCGGAAACGAGCCTGATGGTCGCACGCTCGCTCAAACGCTCCGACAGACCCCCGCACCCCCTGGCCCCTTGCTCGTTTGGGGAAGCCGGCGCGATCCCTTGGGACTCCTCCCCGAGTGGTGGGGTCAGAGGGTGGGCCATCACGAGGCGGCCATCACACGGGGGCCATCGCCACGACCCACTGGCCTTGGCTTCGCTCGGCCCTTGAGTGGCCAGTCGCTACCCTCCGGCCTTTGGTACTCCGTTCTCGCCACCCGGGACGGTGGCGAGCACTCCCGGGGCCTGACGCACCAGGCGCACCTTTTCCGCGGCCAGGCGAGGCGACAGTCCTACGGAGTAGATCTCGGGGTTACGCAAACGCCGCAGTTCTTCGGGCAATGAGGCTACCTGCGCGGCGGCGCGTTCCCGCACCCCGGCAAGCGGCGGCGAGGCGGCCAGCCTGACCCCGTCGTTCATGACGGGCTGCAGCAGGCTCTCGCAGCGAGTGGCGTCCCAGATGGCCCGCAAAAAGGACAGGTCGTGCCGATCGGCGAAGGGCACGGGCTTGGCCGGCTGGCCTGGGTCGATCACGTCGGGCGCTTCGTCTCGCAGCCGAATGATATCGGCCAGCGGCCGGCCGCTTCCGTCGTAGTAGCGCACCAAGCGCTTTCGCCCGGGGTCGGTCATCTTGGCGAGGTTGGACGACAGCTTGATGCGCGGCTCCCAGACTTCGCCGTCCTCGCTCACGGCCATCAGCTTGTAGACGCCGCCCAGCGCCGGATGATTCGACGACGTGATGAGGTGCGTTCCCACTCCCCACGAGTTGATGGGCGCGCCCTGTCGCTTGAGATCGGCGATGAGGTCTTCGTCCAGCTCGTTAGAGGCGACTATGAGGGGGTCTTCGAACCCGGCCTCTCTGAACATGCGGCGGGCCACTTTGCTCAGCCTGGCCAGGTCGCCCGAGTCGAGCCTGATGGCGGGGCGCACGGTCCGGCCGGCCTCGCGCAGTTCCTTGAACACAGTGACCGCGTTGGGAAGACCGGAGGTCAGCGTGTCGTAGGTGTCGACGAGCAGGGTCGGTTCCTCGTAGCACGCGGCGTAGGCGCGGAACGCCTCCAGCTCGTTGTCGAAGCTCATTACCCACGAATGGGCGTGCGTACCACGCACGGGGATGCCGAACACTTTGCCGGCCAGCACGTTGGAGGTGCAGTCGGCGCCGCCCACGTAGGCGGCGCGGGTTCCCGACAGCCCGCCGTCGGGGCCCTGGGCCCGGCGGAGGCCGAACTCCACCAGATCGTCGTCACCGCAGGCCAGCCGCATCCGGGCGGCCTTGGTAGCGATGAGGGTCTGATAGTTGAGCGTATTGAGGAGGGCGGTCTCGAGCAATTGGGTCTCAATGAGCGGGCCTTCCACCTGTATCAGGGGCTCGTGGGGGAAGACGACGGTCCCCTCCGGCACGGCCTCGATGCTGCAAGTCAGGCGAAAGTCATGCAGATAGTCGAGGAAGGCCGGGTCAAAAGCGCGCAGCGTGCCGAGGTAGTCCAGGTCTTGCTCTGTGAACCGCAATCGTTCGACGAGATCGAGGAATTGCTCGAGCCCGGCGGTGACGGCAAAGCCGTTGTCGGGTGGCAGTTCCCGGAAGGTGTAGTTGAAGCAGGCCCACAGGCGCGTGCGACCGGTCTTCCAGTAGCCGCCCATC
>PMIZ01000302.1 GCA_003157225.1 Actinomycetota bacterium
ATGGACATGCCGCCACCGATGCCGAAGATGCTCATCGCGACGATAAGGCTCCAGAAGTACACCTCCATGCCGTGACCGAACGGGTGCTGAGCATCCGCGGGCCGAGCGCCGCGCCGGAGCCCGTGCAACAGAAGTGCCCCGTTGCCGGTGTCGACGATGGAGTGGATGCCCTCGGACATCATGGCCGAACTGCCCGTCATGGCAGCCGCCACGAACTTGATGACCGCTATGGCCACGTTGCCGGCTGTCGCCGCGACAACCGCCCTTTTCGACTCGGCCGCCATCCCTTGGTCTACCTTGCTCTCGTCTCTGGATTCATGATCTCCCGTTTCAGCGTGCGTGTCGCGCCGATATCCTGTCAGAACGCAGCTGTCCGCATGACAGTATCGTCGATGAGACGGTCTACCGTCCAGACCGGTTCGCGGCACGAGGGCCGCTTGACATTCGCTTCACGGTGGGTGACTCTAGCCCGGTCAAGCCCGGATGCCGGTGAGGTCTGGCGTGCGGCCCGGCCGAGCCCAGCAGGGCGTTCCCATCAATGGAACCCGATCCAGGAGCGCACATGCACCCGATATCCACGAGCCTCGACAAGGTCGATTTGTTGATGGAACGGGGCGCGAGCATTCCGAACCCTTACACCATTGACATCGGAGACGACGTCGACCTCTCGCGCATCTCCGCGGTGGGCCTGACGCTGTTCCCGGGTTGCCGCATCTACGGCGCCCGCACGGTGATCTCCTCGGGGAGCACGCTGGGCGCCGAGGCGCCGGTGACCATCGACGACTGCTGTCTCGGTCCCGCGGTTGAGCTCAAAGGCGGCTGCTTTCGGCGCTCGGTGTTTCTTGAGAGGGCGAGCATGGGATCGGGGGCGCAGGTCCGCGAGGGCTGTCTGCTCGAGGAAGAGGCCAGCGGGGCCCACTGCGTCGGTCTCAAGCAGACGATTCTCTTCCCGTTCGTCACTCTGGGGAGTCTGATCAACTTCTGCGATTGCCTGATGGCGGGTGGCACCAGCCGCGCCGACCACAGCGAGGTCGGAAGCTCCTACATCCATTTCAACTACACCCCCGATGGCGACAAGACCACCGCCTCGCTCTTCGGGGACGTGCCCCGGGGAGTCATGCTAGACCAGCCTCCGATCTTCCTGGGAGGCCAGGGAGGTGCGGTCGGGCCGGTGCATGTGGAGTACGGGACCGTCGTTGCGGCGGGTTCCATCGTGCACCGCGACCTTCTCACCAAGGACAGGCTGGTCTCGTCTCCGCCGCCGCCGGCGTTCGAGAGGGAACGCCATCCGCGCACCTACGGCCATCTGGGCCGGGTGGTGCGCAACAACGTCGTCTACCTCGCAAATCTGGTGGCGCTCGAGGAATGGTACGAGAAGGTCAGACGGCCCTTCTTTGCACGCCAGGAGTTCGGCGACTCGGTCTGCGACGGAGCCCTCCAGGCGCTCGCGGCGGCCAAAGAGGAGCGTGAGAGCCGGCTTCGCGCCATGGCGGAGAAGGCGCCCCTGACGAAGGCAGCGGGGAGGCAGCTCCAGGAGGGAGTCGAGGGACTGTGCGCCGTGTTCGGTGCCCAGTCTCGGCCGGTCGGCTCCAATGAGGAGCGGTTCCTGGCCGGCCTCAGCTCGGCCACCGCGGCGGCAGCGGACCGGGGATACATCGAGACCATCCAGGGCCTTACGCGAGCCTTATCGGCCCTCGGAGTAGAGTGGCTGCAGCAGGTCGTGGACGCACTTATCGGCGAGGCCGGCGCGCTTCTGCCCGAGCTCGGGCTGCAACCCGGCCGACACTAGGCCCTTCCAGGAGGACGAGCATGGGGAGAATGTTCGGGACGGACGGCATCCGGGGGGAGGCCAACCGCTATCCGATGGACGGGAGCACGGCTTTCGCCGTGGGACAGGCCGTGGCTCACATCACAAAAAGGACGGCGTCAAACCCGCGCGTGATCATCGGAAAAGACACCCGCGTATCGGGTGACATGCTCGAGAGTGCACTCGCGTCGGGAATTGCCTCCATGGGAGGTAGCCCTTCACTTACCGGGGTCTTTCCAACTCCGGGTGTCGCCTTCATCACGAAGAGCGAGCCCGCCGACGCTGGGGTGGTCATCTCGGCGTCCCACAACCCGTTTGAGGACAACGGCATCAAGATCTTCTCTGGAAAGGGCTTCAAGCTCTCCGACGAAGAGGAGCGGGAGATCGAGGAACTCGTCGTGGGCGGCAAGCTCCCCGGCCTGGTGCCGACGGCGCGAGACGTAGGCCGCGTCATGCATCTGGGCGGCGTGTCTGACAGGTATGAGGGTTTCTTGCGGGACACCTTTCCCCGGTCACTCTCACTCGAAGGACTCAAGGTGGTGCTCGACACAGCCAACGGGGCTACGTACCGGGTGGCTCCGGCGGTGTTCGGCGAACTGGGCGCCGACCTCTCCGTTATCCACAACACACCCACCGGTATCAACATCAACGACGGTTGTGGCTCGCAGCACCCGGAGGACCTGTCTCGGGCAGTGGTCCGGGAGGGAGCGGCGGTGGGCCTGGCGTTCGACGGGGACGGCGACCGCCTTGTCGCGGTGGACGAGAAAGGTGCCAGGTTGACAGGTGACCAGATACTTGTCATCTGCGCCCTCATGCTGAGGGGCGAAGGCAGGCTCAAGAACGACCTGGTGGTCTCGACCGTGATGAGCAACATGGGGCTGCGCGCAGCCTGCAAGAGGTACGGCTTCGCCAACCACGCCGCTCAGGTCGGGGACCGCTACGTACTGCAAGACATGCGGCGTCTTGGAGCGGTGTTCGGCGGGGAGGAATCGGGGCACGTCATCTTCCTCGAGCACCAGCCGACTGGTGACGGTGTGCTCACGGGAGTCCAGCTGCTGGCGGCCATGCTCAAGTCGGGCAAGCCGCTGTCGGAATTGGCTCAAGCGATGGAGATCTTCCCCCAGAAGCTTGTGAACGTCGCCGTGAAGAGCAAGCCGGACATCCAGAGCCTGCCCGAAGTGGTTGCGGCGATCAAACAGGTGGAGGCCGAACTGGGCGACGAGGGAAGGGTGCTTGTCAGGTATTCGGGCACGCAGAGCATGTGCCGGGTGATGGTGGAAGGTCCGACGGAGGACGTCACAGCCAGATACGCAGCGAGCCTGGCCGAGGTGATCGGCTCGGCCATCGGCTAGAGGCGCAGATGGAAGACGCGATCGTTCGCCTGTTGGAGGAGCGCGGTCCTCTGACCGGCGCGGAGCTGCGGGAGATCTCGGCAGCCGACGGGTTCGCGCTCTGGAAGACGTGCATGCTGTCGCGGCGGATAGAGGCTCGGAGAGTGGGAAGGCGATACCTGCGGCTCGATCGCAAGGTCGAAGGGTACGCTCGGCTGTCTCCCTCTATCCTGCGGGAATTCCTAACGTACACGGCCGTCGGACTGGCGAGCGATCCCGCCGCGCTCGAGCTGCGGGCGGGGAAGCTGGCGAGTCGCATCAAGGAGATCACCGCTGCCAAGCTAAGACTTGCGCGAAGGCTCATTTCGGAGATCGGGGCGCAAATCGTTGATTCCGAGCGCGTGCGAGAACGCGCCACGGGGCCCAGGGCGGAGGTAGGCGCTGAAGACCGCTTCTGCGTTCTCGTGGCCGGCGACATCGTGTACGAGATGGCTCACGAAGCGCCCCGTCCCGAGCGCAGCACAGGACGGATGGTGAGAGGCTCCGATCTGGACCTCGTGGTGATAATGGACGACGAAGCCCCCGAGGAGCTTGTGGGCAAGCTCGACGACGCCATCTACCGGCAGAAGTACCGCTATCTCATCAACCCCTCGCTCCGCGAGGAGATCGACTACACCATCAAGCCGCTTGCCCGGGTGAGAGAACAGGCCCGGTTCGGCGATATCAACGACATGGTCCCCTGCAAGGTCCTCGACGAGGCGGCCCTGCTCTACGGCAGCGAGCGTCTGTACCACGCGGCGAAGGCGCTACTGGAGGAGAGCCAGGCACCGGCGAAGCTGGCGGTCATGGAGCGGGAAGCCATCGAGTCGCGCGAGAGAGCCGAGAAGCATCTGCTCGATCGAGATCAGGATTCGCTGAGCGGAGACGAGCTCTACCTGTTCTACACCTCGGAGGAGTCGGAGGAGTTCGACTAGAGGCCCGCTGCCGCGCAATCCCAGG
This sequence comes from Actinomycetota bacterium, assembly GCA_003157225.1. The sequence continues at coordinate 4,138 of PMIZ01000302.1, forward strand.
TCTGGGGGGCGAGGTCCTTCGTGCTGGCGAAGCGATAGGTGCGGATGCCAGCGGTGAGCGCGGCCGAGTCCGGCGTGATCGCGATGCTGAGCGGGCGTTCGGGATGACGGGATCGCAGCACGTTGGCGAGCAGCAGCGCCTTCTCCACGCCGTCACCGCGCCTATAGTTCCAGACTTCGTCCGGCTGCGCGAGCCTCGCGGGACCGTCGTAGATGGATTCGCTGGCGAACGCCTCCACCGCCCGCACCGCCGCTTCGTCGTCAAGGGCGGCTGTTGCCGCGATGGAGACTGGGCAGCGCTCGAGAGCCGCCTTCAAGAAGGGCTGCGGTTCGGTGCGGTTGAGGTCCCGGTAGGCGTAGAAAGCGAGGCCGGCAAGCTCGTTGGTGCCGCGCAGCGACTCGAGGCGCGCGACCACGTCCGCGCGCTCCATGCTCAGATCCAAGCCCAGAGACGGTTGGTCTTTGAGAAAAGTCTTGGCGTTCGCTTCCGGCAGGCGTGGGTCGATCCAGCAGAAGCGGCGCAACCGCTCTATCGCGTCTTCGGCCCGGGGGCAGGATGAAGCCACTTGTTCTACCAGGAGCGCGGCCCCCTCCCGCGTGCGGATGTCGACGCGCCTGGCCTTGACCAGCTCCTCGAGATCATCCAGCACTATGCGTCCCGGGAGCGGTCCGGACTCGAAGTCCTCGCCGGCCACCTCCATCATCAGCCGTTCCCGGGTCTCGTCGTTGAAGCGGTATGGGAAGGAGCTCTCGTAGGCGAGAAGCTTCTCCATGGCGATGTAGCGGCTGGTGCCAAAGTTGTGCCAGCGAACCTGGAAGCAACAGTGTAGCTCGGGGCTGTGTCGCACGAAGTTCCCCAGGATCTGGGGTGTGAGCGGAGTCTGCAAGAAACGACGCAGCTTCGTCGAGAAGGATTTGTAGGTTTCGGGGTCGATGGTGGCTTCGGGGAAGAAGATATGGACGAAGCCGGTCTCGTGGGCCACGACGGTCACCCGTTCGTACTCGAGAGCCCGGCGAGCTTGGGCCGACAGCGCCGTCCCGTTGAACCACATGTTCTTGGTCACCAAGCGGCGATTGTTGGTGAGCACCCCTTGCCCGGCATCCACAAAGTTCTGCGAATGGAGCGGTGTGGCCATGAGAAAGATGTCGCGCAGCGGGATGCGGGCGACGATGAACATGGCGGCGGCGTACAGAGTGGCGAGCGAGACGCATTCCCCCGCGCCGGAGTTGTAGTCCGGCTTGTGCCTGAAGGCGTCCATGGCCTCTACGGTCTCGGTCTTCCAGTACGGGATGGTGTCACCTGCGTATTTGTCGAGCCCGAAGTGAGTGCGAATGTCGATGTCGAAGTAGTACTTGTCGCCCTCGTATCCAAACAGCGCGTTGGATTGTGCGAGCGCGGCCGGGTCCACGTAATTGCGGAAACGCGCGAGTTCACGCTCCTTGTTGGTGAGGCCCCAGGTGTCGAGGTCCAGGTTGAACGCGTAGTGCTCCATGATGTACTGCTTCACTCGGACGACGCGGCGATAGGGCGTCATCGTCTCCAGGCCCTCGAACCAGGGATCGCGCCGCCACTCCCAGATGCGCGGCGACATGATGTTCGCCAGCACCAAGGCATACATCAACTCGGGGAAGATGAAGACCTCCATGTCCGAGAGCGAGACTGCCGAAGACTTGCGTTCCAGGTCGCGCGCGGAGGTGCCGGCCCGCGGGAGCGGCACAACCTGCGAGAGGAGATCTGCGCGATCCATCAAGCTGAGGGCTCCGACATAGCCGCCGGCTCGTGTTCCGCGGCTTGGTCCGGCGCCCCGAGCCCCGGGAGCAGCCCGACCTGCTCCTCGAGCAAGCTCAGCCTCCGCTGCATCCGGGCCGGTTGCACGAAGCAGTGCTCGAAGAGGGCTTGGAGCGTGTCTAGCAGCCAGTCGGCTTCGGCTGGCTCGGCGGGCGCCAAGGCCTCAGGTTCGAGACTCTTCCTGCTGTCGTCGTCCAGCTTCGCCACGTGCAACAAGGTGCGAAGCGCCTGTTTCAGGTAGGGGGGAACCTCAGCCGCCGCCAAGACGGCGCGAACGCGCGGGCCAAGCCCGTCTTGCTGGGCACCAAGATACTCGCCCAGAAAGTGGTGAAGCAGCCGCCGGCCGAGGGCAGCGGAAGCCTCCGAGCTGTAGAAGATGATCTGCGCGGCGGTGTGATAGTCGGCAGCCAGGGAGGCCGGCACGTCGGCGCTCAAGCGCGGGCGAGTGGATGCGAGTGGCCGGATCGGGTAGCTGCATCCGTTCTTGGTGCAGAGGCTGACGATGAGGCGCTCACAAACGGGGCACCTGGAACTCGCCACTTGCCACGCTCCATCTTGGTCTTCTCCCAGGGCGAACACATGGGGCGGATTGTCGTACTCACTCTGGCAGTGCGGGCATTGCATATTCGCGATCCTCCTCGGAGAGCCGGGGTCCGGCGCGGATTTCTGTCAGGTCGGCTGGTCCGCCGCAGAGGATACTCGCGAACCTCTTCCGGCGACAACCAGGCTTTTCGGCTAAGCACAAAGTTGCATGCGAAAGAAGGCCCTACGCACGACCATTTGATTTCTCGACAGGATTGCCTGAGAACCTGGCGAATTAGACGAGACCATCGGACGGTGCGCCGTTCGAATTCGTGTGGGCGCGTAGGTGTCCATGATAGCCCCGGCGAGTGGGCACAATGACGGAGGCATTTGATGCCATGAGAGCGCTATGTCTCACTCCTATCTCGGTAGGGTCGATCACCCGTGCGGCTCGTCTGCACCTTTTTGCGTGTCTGAAACGGCCGGGGTCTTCCCTTAGGGCCCCCGGCCCCTACAGAGTTTGCCACTCCGCACTGGTAGGCGCGGCTGTGAGCCCAAAGAAGAAGGGAGGTGACGTGTTCTTTCTTCCTACTCACTACCGCTACTCACAATCAAGTAGGAATTGGCAAGCAAGTAGGAAACGGCAAGAACCATGTTGCTATGCGTGAAACAACAGAAGAACAAAAGAGTAAACAAATGAAGAGGAGTGGTCTAATGCAGAAACGCACCACAAGGGTGACGCTTCTGGCCGTCCTCGCCATTGTCCTGGTGATCGGGCTAACGAGTGTGGTCCACGCGGACCAGACTTGGAGTGACCTGCCCGACACGGTGACCGCCAAGTACGGCCTCACCGACAACCAGGTCGCATCGATATCCGAAGGTTTTGCTGGTGGCCTCTGGAGGCCATTCAGCAGTGTTACCCGCGCTCAGTTCACGAAGATGGCTGTCGCGGCCTTCAATATCCCCCTGGCGAATTCGGCCATCGCGTCCTACATCGATGTGCCAAAGAGCAGTTATTACTACAAATACGTTGAAGGCGCCAAGGCTGCAGGAGTCGTGACAGGTACTACGGCCACGACTTTCAGCCCGAACCTCAAGACAACGCGACAGCAGGCCATTGCCATCGTCGCTCGCTACATAGCCAAGGCCCAAGGATACGACTTGGCGACTATGTACACAGCGGACGAGATCACGCATATTCTCGCCCATTTCGGCGATGCTGCCAGTATCTCGACCGATCTCCGAGACGAAGTGGCCTTCGCTTTCGACATGGGCTTGACCAAGGGCGACGACTACGGCAACCTCAATCCGCAGAGCTATCTGACCCGCATTCAGGGAGCCGCCTTCCTCATCCGTGCTGAGGCCATGGTGCCGCCTGAGAAATGGGTCCCGGCGAAGCTCGAACTGATCAGCGCCGACAAGAGCGAGGGGCTGATCGGCCAGGCGTACACGGTGACGTGGAAAGTCACCACCGCCAGTGGCCACCCGGCGATCGGTGTGCTCGTTGACTTCGACGCGCTTCTCGGGACGGACTTCTACGTGGGCCAGGTCGACCCCGAAGCACAAGTCACCAACACCGAGGGCGAAGTCACCGTTCAGATGATCTCGCTGGAACCGGGTACTGAACGCCTGAGCGCCAAGGTGGCGGGCCTGCCCATCCAGTACACCACTCGTTACTGGCTGGCACTCGACGAGGTCTACAACGTCAAGGGCGATGCGGCTCAGAATAACGCGGGCGTCCAGCACAGCTGGGGAGTCCGCGTAGTGGTGTTTGGTCCCGGTCCACGTTCTACCAGCGTAAGTGACTGGTACAACGCGATCAAAGTGGCGTACGTGCCAGGTGATGCGGGCTACGCCGCCGCGAAGACCTATGCTTTCGACCCGACCAACATCAACGTGATCGACGGCATCGACGCCAACAACTACGCGTTCGTGGGCGACNNGAAGGCTACAAGCCGAGGACTCTGGCCGGCGTCACCGTCAAGTGGAGCATCTACGACCTCAAGGACAACCCGCTGACGAGCCTCGTCAACGAAGCCGTCACCTCAGTGGGCAACATCATTGCGGTGGATGGAGCGTCGCAGACTCCCGCCAAGACCGCGACCGGCAAGACCGACGCCGACGGCTTGAGCACCATCACGGTGTATTCCGAAGCCACCGGTGAGACGCTGACCCAGGCGATCGCGGACTACACGGGCAACCCGTACCCGCAGGAGCTCTTCAACCACGGCACGTTCCAGCAAGCGGACTGGTGGCACAACTTCGACTGGGACGATCAGCCGACGGCCAACGCGACTCAGACCAAGACCTGGATCGCGCACACCCTCAGTGGCGGGAGCACCGGTCCGATAACGCCGGCGTATCAGGCTCCCAACATCGGTGAGGAAGAGACCCTCGTCCTCACGCTTAAGGACACCTACGGCAACCCGGTCGCGGGCAAGTACGTGGAGTGGTATATGCAGGGCGTCGGCTTCTTCCAGACCGATGACGCGGGCGACACTTCCGACCCGGCCGTGGCCGCCAACAACAAGGACTACGACACAACCGACGCCGCCGGCAAAGCGACAGTGTTCGTCAAGTCCTACGATGCCGGCGAGCAGATCATCCATGCCAAGGTGCGCGACAAGGGCACTGGAGGCGCTGAGGGCACGTTTGAAACGTATACCGCCGAGGTGCAGTGGTTCGATGTCAACATCGTCACCTTCGACAACATCACCACGCAGCAGGTGTTCCAGACGCCGTACACGGATGTACCGGGCACCTGGGACTACAAGAATGAGGCGTTCTCATCGAACCCGGTGAACACCTCCCACACCTTCGACGCGTGGGTCTATGGTCTGAAGCTAGAATACCTGCCGACCGTGGACAACCCCGACGGCCAGACCCCGCTGATCGATAGCGACGCTGCCGGCCATTCGTATGACGGCATTATCGACTGGAGAGACGCCGCCTACTTCGGTGGCATCCTCATGTGGCCCATGCCCGCGCAATTCCCGGGCGCCGACTCCGCGATCAGCAACTGGTCCTGGTGGGAGAACAAGGTCATCGCGCCATGGGGCTACGAGTGGAGGGCTCCGGCGAACGAGCCGCTCCGGTACCCGTACGACTACGACAACGATGGCGTGATCGAGAAGGTGTCCAGCGCCGGCTACTACACCAATGGCGTCTGGCACCCCTACGACGAAACCGGCAACGTCCAGGTGAAGGTTGCGGGCGTGTGGACGACCCTCTCGTTCGAGGGCGCCTACACGATGTACGACTATGACGA
>PMIZ01000347.1 GCA_003157225.1 Actinomycetota bacterium
AAGCGGCACGGGTTTGCCGGTGGTCCCGGCTATCACGGCGCCCATTTCCATCGCGCTCCTGGTTCCATTGGCTCCTCCGCCGATCCTTCCCGGGTGTACCCGGGCACCAAGTTGCCGGGCCAGATGGGCAATGTACAGGTGACCCAGACAGGTCTCACCGTGGTCAAGACCGACGCGGAACAGAACCTGGTGCTAGTAAAAGGTGCGGTTCCGGGGAGCAGAGGCTCCCTGGTCGTGATCAGGGGTTAGGCTTATGGCAACTATCGACAGAATGAACGAGAGCGGAGCGGTGGTCGGCCAGCACGAGCTGGCGGACGCCCTCGTGGCCGAGCAGGTCAACATCGGCCTTCTCCATCTCGTGGTGACGGCAGAGTTGGCCGGTCACCGTCAGGGGACCGCCGCGGCCAAGAGCCGCAGCCAGGTGTCGGGTACCGGGGCGAAGCAGTGGCGTCAGAAGGGCACCGGCCGAGCCCGTGTTGGATCCGGCAAGGTGGCGCAGTTTACCGGCGGGGGCGTGGCTTTTCCGCCCATCCCGCGCAGCTACGCCGTGAAGGTCAACAAGAAGGTCAGAGTTCAGGCGTTCCGCATGGCCCTGGGCGACCTGGTGGCAGGCGGCACGGTGCGCGTGCTTTCGGGCGCGACGTTCGAAGAACCCTCGGCCAAGCGTGCGGCCGGTATCTTGACCAAGCTCGAGCTGCAAGGGCCCTTGCTGGTCCTGGTCGGCGCCGAAGAGGTGGCGGCTCTCAAGAGCTTCCGCAACCTGACCGGCATCCGGGCGATGGCCATCGGCGAAGCCGAAGTTCAGGACTACGTGTGGGCCAACAGCCTCCTGTTCACCGAGACGGCCCTGTCCTTTTTGGAGGCCGGCGTGAGCGAAAGCGGTGACGCGTAGTGGATGCTCGCCAGATCATCATCCGCCCGATCATCTCCGAGAAGAGCTATCGGGCCATCGACACCAACAGGTATTCGTTCGAAGTCAACTATCGGGCGACCAAGCCCCATATCCGTGCCGCCGTGGAGGAGATCTTCAACGTGAAGGTCATCGGCGTGCAGACAATCAACGTGAAGCCTAAACCCAAGCGCAGGGGCGCCCACGTGGGCACCACCAAGCGGTGGAAGAAGGCAGTGGTCGAGCTTGCTCCGGGCAACCGGATCGAGTTCTTCGGCGCGACCTAAAGCACTGGAAGGGAAGCGGTAAGAGAGACATGGCGATCAAGAGCTACAAGCCGACATCTCCGGGACGCAGGTTCGCGACTACGCCTGCCTTCGATGAAATCACGAAGAGTGAGCCCGAGAAGTCGCTCACCGGTCCGGTACAGCGTAGGGGTGGTCGGAACAACTACGGCCGCATCACCACGCGTCATCAGGGCGGTGGCCATAAGCGTCTGTACCGGATGATCGATTTCAAGCGCGACAAGGACGGGGTACCCGGCCGGATCGACTCCATCGAGTACGATCCCAACCGCAACTGCCGCATCGCGTTGGTGGTCTATGCCGACGGCGAGAAGCGCTATATCCTGGCTCCCAACAAGCTGGGCGTGGGCGCTACGATCGAGGCGGGCCCGGGAGCCGACATCCGCGTGGGCTGCGCGCTCCCGATGCGCAACATCCCGGTCGGTACCGTGGTGCACAATATCGAGATGACCAAGGGACGTGGTGGGCAGATCGCCCGGTCGGCCGGCACGTCGGCGCAGATAATGGCCAAGGAGGGCGACTACGCCATCCTGCGCCTGCCCTCGGGCGAGATGCGCATGATCCGTCTGGAATGCAGAGCGACGGTCGGCGAGATCGGCAACGCCGAGCACGAGAACCTGGTCACCGGCAAAGCCGGCCGCAAGCGCTGGATGGGCGTACGGCCCGGTGTGCGCGGCACCACCATGAACCCTGTGGACCACCCCCACGGTGGGGGCGAGGGCTCCACGCCTCCGGGGNNACGTTCAAGCAAGAAAGCTCCCTTTGTCGAAGAGCGACTCATGTCTCGCGTCGAGACCATGAACGAGACCGGTGAGAAGCGGATGCTGAAGACCTGGTCCAGGGCTTCCACCATCTACCCGGAGATGATCGGGCACACCATAGCGGTCCATGACGGCCGCAAGCACGTGCCCATCTATGTCACAGAGAGCATGGTGGGCCACCGGCTGGGCGAGTTCGCGCTCACCCGTACCTTCCGCGGCCATGGCGGCAACAAAGAGCGCCGCATGAAGAGGAAGTGACGGGAATGGTCAACGCAACCGCGAAGTACGTGCGGGTCTCCCCGCGCAAAGCCGGTGATGTGGCGAACCTAATCCGGGGCAAGAAGGTCGCAGAGGCGAAAGCCATCCTCGCCTTGAGCCCCAGGGCCGCGGCCAAGCTGGTGGGCAAGGTGCTTGCCTCCGCCGTGGCCAACGCGGAGAACAACCACGAACTGGACGCCGACGATCTCTACGTGGTCCAGGCGTACGTGAACGGTGGTCCCACCCTTAAGCGGTTCAAACCGCGGGCGATGGGGCGGGCAAGCCGCATCCGCAAGAGGACGAGTCATATCACCGTGTGCGTCGACGAGAAAAAGGAGTCGTAGCAGGTGGGTCAGAAAGTTCATCCCGGAGGCATGCGGCTCGGCATCATCCATGACTGGAAAGCTCATTGGTACACCGAGAGGCAGTTCGCCAGCTTCCTCCACGAGGATCTGGCCATCCGCAAGCACATCCAACGCAAGATGGGGCATGCCGGCCTCTCGGAGATCGTCATCCGCAAGGACACCAACAAGTTGGTGGTTGACATCCACACCGCCCGGCCGGGCATCGTCATCGGCAAGTCGGGTTCCGAGGTGGATGCGTTGCGGCGCGACCTGCACGACCTGACCGGCAAGACCGTGCACGTCAACATCGTCGAGATCAAGAGGCCCGAGCTGGACGCTGACCTGGTCGCTCAGTCCATCGCCGAGCAGCTTGCCAATCGGGTGAGCTTCCGGCGGGCGATGAAGCGGGCCATCACTTCGGCCATGCGCTCGGGCGCCATGGGCATCAAGGTCAGGTCCGGCGGCCGCCTCGGCGGCGCTGAGATGGCGCGCACCGAGGGATACAGCGAAGGTCGGGTGCCTCTCCACACCCTGCGGGCCGACATTGACTACGGATTCTGTGAGGCCAACACGACGTTCGGCAAGATCGGCGTGAAGGTTTGGATAAACAAGGGTGAGATCATGCCCGAGGGATTCGATCAGGGGTCCCGGGGGCAGGCGGAAGCCCGGCTAGGCTAGGGATTTAGAGATGTTACTACCAAAACGGGTCAAGCACCGCAAACAGCATCGCGGCCGCATGACCGGCATGTCCAAAGGCCAGACCACCGTCCATTTCGGCGAGTACGGCTTGCAGGCTCTGGAACCGGGTTGGATCACCAGCCGGCAGATCGAGGCCGCTCGTATCGCCATGACNNACCAAGAAGCCGGCCGAGACCCGCATGGGCTCCGGCAAAGGCTCCCCGGATCAGTGGGTGGCCGTGGTGAAACCCGGCCGCGTGATGTTCGAGTTGGCCGGCGTCACCGAGGAACTGGCCAAGGAAGCCGTCCGCGTGGCGGCGCACAAACTTCCTGTGAAATGCAGATTCGCGACCAGGGAGGATGGGGGCATTGAAGGTTAAGGACATATTTGAGCTTGCCGACGAGGAACTGATCCAGCGTCTCAAGCAGTCGCGCGAGGAGCTTTTCAACCTGCGGTTCCAGCATGCGGCCGGCCAACTGGAGAATACCAGCCGGCTTCGCCAGGTTCGCCAGGACATCGCCAGGATCATGACCATACAGTCGTCAAGAGAACGGGCGAGGGAGCTGTGATGGCTGAACAGCGGACCACGGCACAACGGGAGCGGCAGGGTTTGGTCGTCTCCGACAAGATGGACAAGACGATCGTCGTGCAGGTGAGCGCGGTAAAGCCTCACAGGCAGTACCAGAAGGTGATCCGCACGACGGATCGCCTGAAGGCTCACGACGAGCAGAACGAGGCGCGGGTCGGGGACACCGTTCTGGTGCGCGAATGCCGGCCGCTTTCCCGAGACAAGACCTGGCGCCTGATCAAGGTGCTCGAGCGGGCCGAGTAGGCTGCCGGCGGAGATGGGTGAAATAGAATGATACAGGTGGAAACAAGACTGAGGGTCGCCGACAACACCGGCGCGCGTGAGCTGCTCTGTATCCGCATCATGAGCGGGTCGCAGCGTCGCTACGCCAGCGTGGGCGACATCATCGTGGGGGCGGTCAAGGAGGCCACCCCAGGCGGTGCCGTCAAGAAGGGCGACGTTGTGCGGGCAGTCGTGGTGCGTGTCAAGAAGGCCTACGGGCGCCGGGACGGCACGTATATCGGGTTCGACGAGAACGCCGCTGTGCTGATCGACCGGCAGCTGAACCCTAGGGGCACCAGGATCTTCGGCCCCGTGGGGCGGGAACTGCGCGAGAAGAACTTCGCGAAGATCATCTCGCTGGCTCCGGAGGTGTTGTGATGATCGCGACTACCGCGCGGCACACCAAGAAGTTCCGCATAAAGAAAGGCGACACCGTCGAGGTGGTCCAGGGCAAGGAGAGCGGCAAGCGGGGCAAGGTCCTGCACGTGCTCGAGAGCCAAGAGCGGATCGTCGTCGAACGGGTCAACTTCATCAAGCGGCACGTGCGGCCGTCGAAGAAGACGCCACAGGGCGGGGTCATCGAGCGCGAGGCCAGCATGCACATCAGCAACGTGAAGCTGGTCTGCCCCGGCTGCGACCAGCCGGCTCGGGTGGGCGTACGCCTGGAGGGCGGCGAGAAGATCCGCTACTGCAAGAAGTGCAACGTCCAGGTGGATAAGGGTTAGCGATGGCAGTTCCAAGACTCAAACAGAGATACCTCACCGAGATTGCGTCGGCCATGCGCGAGCAGTTCGGCTACGCCAACATCATGCAGGTGCCAAGGGTCACCAAGGTGACTCTGAACATGGGCATCGGCGAGGGCACGCACGACGCGAAGGTCATGGAAGAAGCCGCCAACCAGCTTGGCCAGATCGCCGGCCAGAAGGCGCAGGTCCGGCGGGCCCGCAAGTCGGTCGCGAACTTCAAACTGCGAGAGGGCATGCCGGTGGGACTGCGCGTGACCCTGCGCGGCGATCGCATGTACGAGATGCTAGACAGGCTGATGAGCATCGCCCTGCCCCGCATCCGGGACTTCCGTGGGGTAGCGTTCACCGGCTTCGACGGCCGGGGCAACTACAACCTGGGCGTCAAAGAGCAGATCATCTTCCCGGAGATCGACTACGACAAGATCGACAAGCTTCGGGGACTGGACATCGCTATCACCACCACGGCCAAGACCGACGTCGAGGGACGGGCGCTCCTCAAGCTGATGGGCATGCCTTTCCGCGAGAGCTGAAGGATAGGAGCAGCAGCGCATGGCAAAGAAATCAATGATCGCTAAGGCACGGCGCCCGCAAAAGTATGCCGTTCGGGCTCACAACCGCTGCCTTCGTTGCGGCCGACCTCGCGGCTACCTTCGCCGGTTCGGTCTGTGCCGCATCTGTCTTCGTGAGCTAGCCCACCAGGGAGTCATCCCTGGGGTCACCAAGTCGAGCTGGTAGGAGGGGTCATGTCGCACACCGATCCCATCGCCGATATGCTGACCCGCATGCGGAACGCCAACAAGGCGCTCCACGCCCAGGTCGAGATGCCGTCCTCCGCCCAGAAGGTGGAGCTGGCCCGGCTCCTCAAGGACGAGGGCTACATCGCCAGCTACTCGGTGGTCAAAGATGGCAGCTTCGACAAGCTTGTCGTGGAGCTCAAGTACACTGACGGCCGTCGCCGCGTCATATCGCAGGTGAAGAGGGTCAGCAAGCCGGGTCGCCGCATCTATGCCAAGAAAGACAACCTCCCCAGAGTCCTCGGTGGCTTGGGTACGGCCGTCATCTCCACGTCTCGTGGCCTGATGACCGCTCGGGAGGCTCAGCGGCTGGGTGTTGGCGGCGAAGTCGTCTGCTTCGTGTGGTAGTGATATGTCAAGGATAGGAAGAGCACCCATAACGGTCCCGGACGGCGTGGACATCACGATCACCGGGAGCAACGTCGCGGTCAAGGGTCCCAAAGGGCAGCTGTCGTTGGACATGCATCCCAAGATGAGCGTGGTCATGGACAACGGTGTCATGACTGTCACACGGCCCGACGATTCGGGCCCCAGCCGGTCACTGCACGGGCTCACCCGCACGCTTATCTCGAACATGGTCACTGGGGTCACCGCGGGCTTCCAGAAGAAGCTGGAGATTCAAGGCGTCGGCTATCGTGCCTCCAAGAAGGGTTCCGATCTGGAGATCCTGGTCGGTTACTCGCACCCCGTGGTCGTTCCGCCGCCGGAGAACATCGAGTTTGAAGTCCCCGTGCCCACGCAGATCGTGGTCAAGGGCATCGACAAGCAACGAGTTGGCCAGGTGGCCGCCGAGATCCGTGCCATTCGCAAGCCCGAGCCATACAAGGGCAAAGGCATCCGCTACGAGGGCGAAGTGGTGCGGCGCAAGGTCGGCAAGCGGGCGTAG
>PMIZ01000254.1 GCA_003157225.1 Actinomycetota bacterium
ACCTCGACCAGGAAGCTCGAGCAGACCATGCCGGTCGCGTTCTTCGAGGTGGTCTTATGCGGGGTGATGGTGTTGATGGCTCCGCCGCGGTCAAACTCACCCGAGACGATCGGGTCGTAGCGGGCGCCGTGATCCATCGAGATGGAGCCTTCCATAATCCGTTCGGCCACATAAGCACCGGCCAGAACCGCACCGCGCTCGTTGTAGATCTTGACGATGTCACCGTCTTTGATGCCACGGGCAGCGGCGTCAGCCGGGTTCAGCCACAGTGGCTCGTACTGATATCCGTCCCAAGCTCTCACCTTGCCCGTCCTAGCCTCACGGCACCAGGTGATGTCGTCGCAGTTGGCGTGCACTCTCCAGTGCGGGTGGTTCGAGACCACGAGCAAGGGATATTTCTCGGCGCGCACACCCGACACACGCTCGTCGTGCGAGACGCCGCTCTCGATCCAGTGAGGTACCGGCGGGCGCTCTTCATCATCGGGGAAGTACTTGGCCAGGTTCTGCGAGAAGAACTCGATCTTACCCGATGGAGTGAGCAGGCGGTTGCTGTCGGGGTCATCATGGAAGGCGCGCATGCCTGGTTGGACCTTATCCCAATCGGGCTGCGTAGGCACCACCACGTACCCCTTTTCCTTCCACTCCTCGAAGGCAACGAATTCGTCCACTCCGGAACTGTAGAAACCGTCCTCGATCATTTCGGGGATGGTTCGGTCGCTAGTGAACTGCTCATACAGCCCAAACCGCTTGGCTACCTCTCCCACCACCTCGTAGTCACTCTTCGATTCTCCAAGGGGCTCGATCGACTGCTGCTGATAAGAGACAACGGAGAACTGTCCACTCTGCGGATCACTATCGATGTCTTCAAGCTCGAACTTGGTAGCCACCGGCAGGATGACATCCGCAAAATAGCAGTCGCTCTCCAGCCAAGGATGTTGGGCGAGGATGAACTCAACCTCCGGATTGCGCAGGCCTTTCAGGTACGAGTTGGAGTCATTCCAGCAGGTGGTGTAACAGGGGCTGTCCGTCCATATCATATGGATTCGCGACCCGTTCTTGGATGGAAACGTGTACTGCTTGAACTGGTCCTCGATGGGAGCAGCTACTCGAGCCGTCCCACACCACGTGATTGACTCGTTATTGAGCGCGTCGTGGACCAAATCTTTCGGGATAACCGACTCTTGCACGAGGGGCGCGACCATCGCACCCTCTACTGCCTTGTCATTGTCCGACTTAGTCTTTGCGGTCCCGTCCATGTTGAAGCGTCGAACCTTCGGCATTGTGCCCATGGCCGCGTGGACGCTCGGAAAGAACTTGCTGTTGGGCATGGGGTTCTGCTGGGCAAATTGCCACCATTCGATCATCTTGACCTGGTGCGAACCGGGTGCACCCAAGGCCTGCATGGCCAGGAGGAGTACTTCCAGACGGCCGTTCTCGGTCGAGTACGCGCTCCGGATGCCCGGGCCACCGTTGCCATGAGCGATAGACGTGGCCCTCTTCGCCCACTGTCTGGCCAACGCCTTTATGGTCCATGCGGGGATGCCGCATTTCCCGGAAGCCCATTCGGGAGTCTTAGGTACTCCGTCTTCTTTGCCCATGACGTAATCCTGGAACTTATCGTAGCCGAACGTGTGAGTTGCCACATACTCTTTGTCATAGGTGGCTTCTGTCATCCACATATAGGCGACGCCGAGTTGGAGAGCAGCATCGGTTCCAGGCCGGATGGGTATCCATTTGTCGGCGTGAACAGCCGCCCCGTAGTTGAGGTCGGGGCAGATGTAGACCGAGTCGATACCCAGCTCGGAGAACCAGTAGCAAAGACGGCCGGGCGTCATTCCGTCGACACCCCACGGTGTGGTTTCTGGGTCGCACCCCCAGAAAAGCAGAAGGTCGCAGTTGCGGGCTATGTCGAGCATGCAGTTGGCGTTGGGGGCTTGGCCTACCGGAGGCATGCCCCAGACATGCATNNGGATATCCGTGGGGGTTGTGGACGACTTTGACTTCACCATGGCCTCCCCACTGCGGCAGTATGGCATAGGGCCCGTACTTTTCATGGATGCGTCTGATCTCGCTCTCGACTATGTCGAGCGCCTCATCCCAACTGATCCGCTTGTACCTGCTCTTGCCCCGATTCTCGGTATGGCGCTCACCGTTCGGGTCGAAGTCCACTCTCTTTAGGGGATAAAGGACGCGGTTCGAAGAATACACACGCTTCTTGTAGGCAAGGCTGAAGGGAGGAATCAGCGACTTGAGCCGTGGCTCGAATGTCTTTCCTCTAGCCTCCATCTTCCAAGGACTGAAGGACTTCGGATCGTATTTCCAGTCGAAATGGAGGGGGCGTAGACGGACCAGCCTCCCATCCCTCACTTCGGCCACCGAGGTGTTCGCACCGGCGCCCGGACCGCAGAACCCAAGACCGACAATAGTTTGTGTCTCGCTCGCGGCTAGGTCGGATTCACTCTTGTCTGACATGCCACGTCTCTCCATTTCTATCTCAGAAGGTCGCCCGAGGTGTCAACTCGGATCTTTCTGGGCGCCTTTTCCCAGGACCCACTGTGGGTGCTTCGTGTACTGCCGGAACCCGGTGTGGGACAAGTCGATTTCGCTCATCGGTATCAGCCTTCTGAACTTGCCCTCGCCTTCGGCCTTATCTAGAGAATCCATCATCTTGCCCATAAAGCCCACGGTCATGTCTTCCATCGCCTGCAGCCAGGAAAGCATGTCAATCGCCCCTGTCGGACAGAGCCGGGCGCAGAACTCGCAGTCGACGCAGGGCTGGGCGATGAGCGGAGGATCGACCGAGAGATCGATCCCGTATGTGGGGCAGTTGTCCATGCAGAGCGTGCATTTCGGATAGAGGCACTTCTTCCGGTCGAACGCGAGCATGTTCGCAAAGCCTTCTATCTCGCCGGGTCCGGGTCCGGCCCCAGGCGGTGGCCCGCCCGCGGGAGGCCCTCCAGCCGGCGGGCCGCTGGGCATGGGTCCGGCCCCAGGCGGTGGCGCGCCGGGCACGGACCCGCCTGCCGGCGCATACATTGGCGGCGGTGCCTCCGCAGGCGGTGGAATAAGGTCAGTCTCGCCAGCGGACACGCGCATGCTGCGCAGCGCTATCTCCCTCCCAAACTCTTCGGCCTCGGCCAGGTCGACGGCGTCCGGATGGCCCTTGGTGGGATAGGGCTGAGGCATATGGAGCAGGAAACAATCACCGTACCAGTCGGCGTTGCCAAGGAGGATGAGGCCGCGACCTTTCAAGACGGGGTAGAGGAAGGGGTAGAAGCGTTTCGGGCTGGTGCCATGAGTGCAGAACGTGAAGGCGTGCTTGCCACCCACGAACTTCATCTGACGCCCAAACTCCAATACGTTGTTTGGACACTGTCCGAATACCGGTGAACCTATGCCGATGAGGTCATAGTCCCTCAGCCCAAGCGGATGAGCTTCTCGTATCTCCACAAGATCACAATTGCCGGTCGTCTGCGCGATCCCCGCCCGAATTGCCTGGGCAATCTTCTGGGTATTCCCCGTCTGGGAGAAGTAGATGATGATGCTTTTCAAGAACGGCTCCTTTCCCTACGGCCCAGATCCACATCCCTTTCCCGAATGTGCCTCGGCAAATCCGCTGTCACAGGTGCGATTCCAATCTACACGTCCCTCCCTCTCGTGCTTTTGGACCAACAGAGACACCGCCCAGAACTGCAGCATAGCTTATATTGTTGCGCAATGCAACACCACTTGGCCCGCCCGTGAGATGCCTGAACTCAATCCGATGCGTCACACGAGAACGGGCTCGAGAATAGTCGCTGGTTGTGTTGGGTGCCAAAACTACGCCGTCCAGTACTCATGCAGCCTGCAGGGCACAGAAACCAGCGATCACCGTCCCGGCCAGCGTTCCCGTAGAATTGGGCCTCCGTCTTATGAGAGGTCCAGCACGCTTCGCTTTCGTCTATCTGCTGCGTCGTCTGATCCGGCCTATCCGCTGCTCGGACGTCACGTTCGATGACAAGGTCTCCCGGTCCGGCCCCGGCGGCAGGCGTGTTTTCAGCTAGTGTGCTGACTTGTGTGCAAAAGCTCTCTGAGGAAGGAAGAGAGAGAAGGTCATGGTATGCGAGTGATGCCGAATCACCCCTACGAGAGGGAGCACACCATGACCCAGGAGAAGAGTACTCAAGCGCGCGCCAACCTCAAAGCTCTGGTTGCCGAAGACAAGGACTTCCTGCGCGAGATTGTGCGCGAGGCTATGCAGCAGATCCTTTCTGGGCTGCTGCCGGAGAGCCGAGGCTCAAGTCACTCGCCGCACACCACCGGCTTCCTCCATGCCTTCTCTAAGTCGTTGGGCGTTCTGTAGGCTCAGCCAGGTTTGTCGCCCTACTCCGTCTTGGCCGGATACGGCCAGACCCAGTCTTCCATCTTGGTCAGCGGTACGTAGTCGCGCGCCCCAGGAGAAATCATGACCTCGCCCTTCGACTCGTCGGAGAGCTGAACCTTGTCGTACGGGGCCGCGGCGTAGTAGTTCTCCATGCGGGGCCCGATGACCCACATCATTTGGATGATGGGCTTGGTGACCTGTCGTTTTTCGTCGCCCCCGTGGGGGATGCCGGGCACGTAATGAACGACGCCGCAGCTGCTTAGGGTCTGGCGTTCCATTTCCTTGCCCATGTAGACGTCGATGTCGGCGCCGAAGTCCTCGATATCGAGCGAATCGCCCCCGATGTACATGCTGATCTGATGCGATTCGCGGTGGGCGTGCACCGGCTCGAGACAGCAGTAGTCACGGTAGAACTGAGCGGCGTACATCGGGCTCGTCTTTGCCGGCCAACCCAGGTCTGTGGGCCAGAACACGTAACCAAGCCCTTGGCCAACGACCAGCCGCATGTAGCGAAAAGGAATGTCCGGGGGGTGAATGGCGGTAATGTCCGGCGGCATCTGTTCGCCACCTCGGGGCGCAAGATCCAAGAGAGCGCCTTGAGTCCTCAATATGAAGGCCACGCAGTCAGACTCGTTCTTGACATCCCAGCCGACTGAGTACCGGGGGGCGAGACGGGAACTCTGGACGAAGATCGGCTTGTTCACGCTCTTCACCGTGACCGGCCCGTGGGTGTATCCCTTCGGGATGTAGATGCAAGCCGGCTCGGTGATCACCTGCTTCTTGCCCTTGGGTCCGAGCGCGATCTCGACTTCCGCGTGGAAATCGGCCCCGTCGTTCAGGTTGGTCGACCCGACGAGAATGATTTCGTCCCGGTCGGGGTCGACTTCNNCTCGGCAATGATCTCCCTGGTCACGTACTTGCCGTACTTGGTTGGAGCCATTTCTTGGTGCCCTTTCATCCCTGGTTTCCGCCTTGGTACCCGTCATGGTAGACTAATTGCTCTCATAGAGCAAGTAATTGGAGCGCCGTATCGACGGGTGGACGCATGAACCCGTCGGTGACTACTGAAGGCTCGCCTGCAGCACCTCGGCGACATCCATGACCCTTACCCGATCGGCCGCCTCACGGTCGTCCACCCCGTCCTTGAGCATGGTCAGGCAGTAGGGACAAGCGACGGCAGCAATGTCGGGCGAGACGCCGAGCACCTCGTCGATGCGGATGCGGTTGATCCTCTCGCCCTCGTCTTTCTCCAACCACATACGACCGCCGCCCGCACCGCAGCAGAAGGCATTCTGCCGCCGGCGCGGTAGCTCGACCAAGTCGTGCCCGGCTGCCGTCAACAACTGTCGCGGCTGGTCGAAGAGACCGTTGTAGCGCCCCAGGTAGCAGGAATCGTGATAGGTCACCCGCTTGGGTTCTGCCTGTCCGGTTTCAGCGGGCTGCCCGAGCTTGAGTCTCCCGGAGCCGACGAGCTCCGCCAGAAACTGAGTATGGTGGATCACCTCCAACTGACCGCCGAGTTGCGGGTATTCGTGCTTGAGGGTACTGAAGCAGTGCGGGCATTGGGTCACGATCTTCTTGACCTCGTAACCACTGAGGGTCGCGATGTTGCCTGCGGCAAGAGTCTGGTAGAGATACTCGTTGCCGAGTCGCCGGGCCGCTTCGCCGCAGCACTTCTCTTCGTTCGCCAGGACGGCGAAGGAGACGCCGGCGGCATTCAGGAGATTCACAAGCGCGGTCGTCACCTTCTGGTTGCGCGTTTCCAATGAGCCGGCGCAGCCCGGCCAGTAGAGGATCTCGGCGCCCGGGTTCTGGCCGATGGAGGGGACGCCCAGCCTGCCGAGCAGTTCGCCTCGTATGAGAGCGCTCTCACCCAACGGGTTGCCGTTCACCTCCAGGTTCTTGAACACAAGTCCCGCCTGCTTGGGGAAGCGGCCTTCCATGAGCACGAGATTTCGCCGCAGGTCGATGATCTTGTTGATGTGCTCGTTCTGGACCGGGCACTGCTCCTGGCAGGCATAGCAGGTGGTGCAGGCCCAGATCTCCTGCTCGGAGATGACGCCACCGATGAGGCTGGGCGAGGCCACCTCGGGCGTGGCTGACGCGTCGCTCGCCGCGCTCGCTGCCGCGCCGGTCGCCTCGCCCACGCTCGCGGTCTTGGCCCGGCTTAGCTCCTTCGCCCTCTCGAGCAACTGGTGCTTCAGATTGGTATGCAGCAGCTTGGGCGACAACCTCTTGCCGCTCATGTTGGCGAGGCAGCTCTCCTGGCAGCGGCCGCACTCGGCGCAGGCGTAGAGGTCGAGGAGTTGCTTGCGGGTAAATCCTTCGATGCGGCCGACGCCGAACTCCTCTATCTCCTCGCTCTCCAGATCAACCGGATAGATCTGAGCCCGCGAGGTTTCAGGTTGCGGAGGAACTCGTTCACCGGGCAGGCGATGAGGTGCAGATGCTTCGAAACCGGGATATAGACCAGGAAGCCGAGGAGCAAGGCGATGTGGACCCACCACAGGATCTGGCTGCCGAGCTGCGGGCTCATGTCTCAGGCTCCCTCAAGTCGGACAAAAGCGAACGGTCGCAGGTCTGGCTGCTGGGAAGCCGTTAGCCCCGCATCCCTCTGCACTTCTCGATGAGCGGCGGGAGGATCTCCCTCCAGTCGCCCACCACCCCATAGGAAGCCCGTTGGAACATCGGGGCTTCGGGGTCGCGGTTGAAGGCGATGATGGTCTTGGAGGAGGAGCAGCCGGCCATGTGCTGAGCGGCCCCGGAGATGCCGACGGCGAGATACACTGTGGGGCTGACCACAGTGCCGGTGAGTCCCACCTGCAGGTTGCTCGGCACCCAGCCGTTGTCGACCGGGGCCCGAGAGGCACCAACGGCACCGCCCAGAATCTCCGCCAACTCTCTCAGCAGCTTGAAGCCGTCGATCCCGCCCATGCCCCGTCCGCCGGCGACGATGACGCTAGCGTCTTCGAGCCTCATCCCATCAGCCGCGTCTTCGACCCGTTCCACGAGCGAGGTGCGGAAGCCGGCGGGATCGAGAGCGAGGGCGAACGGAACTATCTCGCCCGGCGCGTTGGTCGTCGGGACGGCCGGCTCGAACACCTTCTGGCCGATGGTGGCGATGTAGGGCGCAGCTCCCCCGAGTGTGAAAAGACCGTTGGCCTTGCCGCCGAAGACCGGCCGGGTGATCCGAAGAGCACCCGAGGCCTGGTCGACTTCCAGGGCCACGCAGTTGGGCGCCCAGGCGACATCCATCGCGGCTGCGAGACGGGGGGCAAGGTCGCGCCCCAGCTCGGTGTGGCCGAGCAGGACCACGCGGGGTCCAGCCGGTTCAACAAGCTGCGCAAGCAGAGCCAAGTAGGGCTCGGCCTGGTATGCAGAAAATAGAGGAGCCTCGGTGACGTAGACCTTCTTAACGCCGAGACGGGCAAGTTCTTGGACGCTGCCGGCAAGCTCAGATCCAGCAAGCAGCGCCGAGACCTCCTCGCCCAACTGGGAAGCCAGGGTGGCGGCCGCCGTCGCCAGCTCGGCCGTTATCGTGGCGAGTCCCTGGCCTTTGCCCTCGGCAAGGAAGAGAACACCGCTACTATCGCTCATGTCTTTCGTCCCCATCTAGATCACCCTTGCCTTCAGCAAGTGGGCGATGCCATCGGCTATCTCCTCGGGACTCCCGCCCGTGATCATCTCGCACTGCACGTTACGGTCGGGTACGTAGTATTTCTCGAGAAAGGTGCGAGCCGCGACGCTCAAGTCCAGGCCCAGGTCGGCCACCGTCCAGATGGTCGGCTGCACCTTTTGCGCCGCGATGGTCGCTTTCACCGGGGGAAAGCGCAGCTCCCCCACCTCGTTGCTCGCAGTTATGAGAGCCGGAAGCGGAGCCTCGACCACCTCGTGGCCGTCGGAGGTCACCCGCTCGACCCTCACCCTGTCCCCGGTCACCTGCAGCTTGCGGGCCACGGTGACAGCGGGGAGATCGAGAAGCGCGGCGATGCCGATGCCCACCCGGCCGGCGTCGGTGTCGGCCGCTTGGCGGCCGCAGAGCACGAGATCGATGCCGCCCAGCTTCTCGATGGCCCGCGCGAGCGCCCGCGCCGTCTGGGCGCTGTCGAGGGCCTCGAAGGCCTCGTCCTCGAGCAAGATCAGCTCGTCAGCGCCGGCCGCGATGGTCTTCTTGCGCACCGGCTTGGCCAGGTTGTTACCCAGGCTGAGCACGATGATCTTGGCCCCGGCGGTGTCCTTGACCCGGAGGGCCGCTTCGAGCGCGTTCTCGTCGAAGACGGAGAGCACCGGCGGGGTGCCGGGCGGCGGAACCAGGTTCTTTCCGTCGGGCGCGATCTCGAAGAGGGAGAGCGGCGCTTCGGGGTCGACCAACTGTTTGACGCAGACTGCAATGGTGAGCATCAATCGCCGTCCTTCGTCGGTTGCCAGTCGTCGGACTCGTCGCTCTTTGCCGGGAAGGTATTGGGAACGTAGGCCGTCCAGTCGCCGACGGCATTGGGGTCGAGAGCCGCCTTGATCTTCTGCATCCACTTGCCGTAATCATCGTAGAGGGGCGACCAGCGTTCGACGATGTGGGTAATCGGCTCGAGCTGGAGCCCGCCGGCTAGCGAGGGGATGCCGTAGCGCGGGAACTTGCCCTTTGGATCGTAGGTCTCGGCCAGGAGTTTCCGCGCACCGGCAAGAGAGACCTCGTCGAACGGATCGTACTGGAACACGGTTTCCAGATGAGACCCGATGCTGTAGTTCTCGTAGGGGTAGTGAACGGCGAAAGCGCCGGGATTTACCAGAGCGCCCTCATCAATGTACTTCTCGATGTCGGGCAGCGACTCCCTGCGCTGACGCTTGACCAGGTCCTGGGACATGTCCCCGGTATTTGACATCCAGAAATCCGTGGCCAGACGGAAAGTCTCGCGGATGGTCCCCATGCTCCAGAACAGGTAGTTCTGCCTCCAGGCCAGTTCTTTGGGAGTGTTCAGCTCGGGGACCAGGACGCCTTGGAACTTCTCTGCGACCGTCAGCAGGCACCTTTCCCGGTACTTGAGGGCACGTTCGGTCGGAGACCCAGACCTTGCTGCCTACGGTTTCATCGGCATGGCCGAGAACCTGTGGTTCCGCTCCCGTCTGGATCATCGCTACCCACCCGAGCAGATCATCAGGTTCATGACCGAGGAAACTAGGCAATGGCTATCCCCGCCGGTCTCCGGACGCGGCGCGTCCAAACCGCGCGCCGCAGAAGCTGTCCGCCTTGTCTGTCGCGACGGCACGCAGTTTGCGCTCGCCGGCGTTAGCTTCAACGATGAGGCGACTATCGCCGCCACCGTCGGGCAGGCGCACATCGACTTGGAGCCGGCCAGTCTCGCCTGCCTCATCGTGGTGGATCCAAAGGCGAGCGGAGAAACGTGTTGTGCCCACCTCACGGCCAGTGACGGCAGCGAACTGGATGTGAATATCGATGGATCCATGATCGTCTCCGGCAGCGTGTCCGTCGGTACCGCACGCATCGCCTTGCAGGACGTGGCCAGCCTTACCTGGGCGGTTGACACCACTCCTGGTTCGAATCCACAGGGCTTGAGTCGTGAAGCCTGTTGCATCTGCCAAGCCTGGCTACATTGCGATGTCACCCAAGTTGGCGGAGTTCTCCTTGGTGGAGACTCCC
>PMIZ01000234.1 GCA_003157225.1 Actinomycetota bacterium
CCAGATGAGGATGATGAGCATGATCACCAACTCGACGCTGATGAGCATCATGCCGACGCTCATGCCCGACCGCATCGGGATGGCGTGGATGTTGTACGGCTTGCCCCTGAGGCTGGCGAAGGCCGTACGCGAGTTGGCGTAGGTGTTCACCCTGATGCCGAACCAGGCCACTCCGTAGCTGCCCAGGATCCCCACGACGCTGAAGATGAGGATGATGATCACCTTGAGGGCCGCGAAGTGAGAGAGCGCTCCGAAGTAGACGCCGATCACGATAGCGATGAAGACCCACAGCCCGACTAGGAACTTGCCCTGCTGCAGCAGATAGGTCTTGCAGGTCTGCCAGATGAGCTCGGAGACATCCTTCATCGAACGATGAGCGGGAAGCCTCCGCAGGCTGAAAAAGATCACGAGGCCGAAGAGCAGGCCCAGGCCGCAGACTATGAGGCCCAGCGCGAGCAGCACGCTGCCGCGGGCGCCGTGAAAAGTGACGTCTCCCAGTTTCGGCAGGACAAGGCTCGCCTCACCTCCAGCTGAGTCAGCAGCGAAAGCTGCCGGTGCGAACCCCAGCAGCGCAGCCGCCGCGACGCCAACGAAGAGGGCTAGCCTCCTCCAGTGCCGTCTCGGGGTTCCAGGTGGTTTGACTTCCATGCAGCATTGCCTCCTTCTCGACGCACACAGCGATTAATACGCGGAGTTCAACCCCTCAACGGCCCCCAAACGGCCAAATCCAACGTCCTATCCTACAGAACGGCCCATGGACGAGTCAAGAAAACCGAAGTGGGTGTATCGCTAGATTGGAGTGGGTGTATCACTCAGTGAAACGCGAGGAGAGGGCGGCGCCATCTGCGCCCTAGGATTGAATCCGACCGCAAATGGAGATACAACGTCCAGATAGACCGAGCGTCTCGATAGAGCCAGTCAGGGAAAGGACCTACCGATGGACAAGTGGCAGTGCCTGTTGTGCGGATACATATACGACCCTGCCGTGGGTGACAACACCCAGAGCATCCCCGCCGGGACGCCTTTCGAGAAGCTGCCCGACGATTGGACCTGCCCCGACTGCGGCGCGAGCAAGGACGACTTCGAGAAGATGTCGAGCTAGCCTTCTAGCTAGCCCCGTCTAGGAATCGCCCCATGAGCAGGTGGCCCGGCGCCACGGCGAAGCCCGTGGCCCGGGCCTCCGCTTCGCTGTAGGCCTTCGCGCCGTTGGCCGCGAACCCGGGTCCCCACATCACAAACGGCACCGGTTCGGCGACATGAGTCTTGAGTTCCACGGGCGTGGGGTGGTCCGGGAGTACCAACAACCTGATCCCATCGCCATCCTTCGCACCGGCACGTGCCCTGTAGGTCCTGGCCATCGCCAACACCTGTGGCACCATGACCGCGTCCGCGCGCTCTATGGCCCTCACCTTGGCCTTAACATCACCCGCGTGCCCAGCCTCGTCCGGCGCCTCCACGTGCACGAACACCACGTCGTGATCGCCGAGGGTGGCCAAGGCGCCCGTCATCTGGCCGGCGAAGTCGTTGTCGCCCGCATCGGTGACGCCCGCGATATCGAGCACGTCCATCCCGGTCTGCAGAGCGAGGCCACGCAACAGGTCGACCGCCGTCGTGAGGACCGCGCGCCTGCCGCCGTACGTCTCGGCGAAGCCCGGCATCTCCGCCGGTCGCACGCCCGGCCAGAACAGCCAGATCTGAGTCGCCGGCAGCTGGCCTCGAGCGATGCGGGCCTCGTTCACGGGGTGCCCCCCGAGGATGGCCTTGGAACGCTCCATGAGCTCCAGCGCGACCTGCGCCGCCGGCCCCGTCGGCAAAGCCGGAGCCACGAGCTTGTCGGCGACGTCATGCGGAGGCGTGAACGTGGTGTCGAGAAGCGCAGCTCCGTCCCGGATCGTCAGGATGTTCCGGAAGCTCACGCCGGCGTGTAGCTCCATCCGCGGCCGCAGCAGGTCGCTCAACCCCTCACGCAGGGCCTGGACAAGCTCGCCCGCCTCCGGCGAAGAGATGTTCCCGGCCGAGTAGCTCGCCATCCGCCCATCCAGCACCGTCACCAGGTTGCAGCGCATCGCCACCTGACCCGGCTCCAGCTCGATGCCCATGGCCATCGCCTCGATCGGCCCTCTCCCGGCGTAGTAGGCCACCGGGTCGAAGCCCATCACGCTCATGCAGGCGACTGCGCTCGATGCCTCCATCCCCGGAGGCACGTTCTCAGCCACGCCCACTACGCCTTCCCTCGCCAGCCGGTCGAGGTTGGGGATGCGGGCAGCTTCAAGCGAGGTGCGGCGCCCCAGGGCGGTCACGGGCCACCCTGAAGCTCCGTCGATGATCAGGACCACGTACTTCACCGCACCATTATATGCGGTATCGTTCTCCCGCCGACCGCCTCCGGAGGAGGACTGCTGACCAGCACCAGACCGCTCGATCTCGACCCCCAGGAATGGACGAAGGCCTGCGAACTGCTTCGCGGCGTTTCGGTCGCTTTCCTGGCCCTGGTGGACCGCGGGAGACCTTACGTGGTCCCGATGAACTTCGCGTACGTGCCCGGCGACGGCCCCGCCTCAGGCGCGGGTGCCCCTCCCGGCCGCCTTGTCTTCCACACCGGCCCCGGACGGAAGTCGGCTGCTCTGGAGCTTGACCCCTACGTCTGCGTAGCGGTCACCGCCGACGGAACCTTCGTTCAGGGTCCCAGCCCCTGCGAGGACGGCTTCAGCTTCCGCTCCGTGTTGTTGGAGGGCCGGGCGAGGCTCATCGAAGACCCCGGCGAACGAGACCGAGCGCTCCGCGCCATCGTGGCCAAGCACGACCCGGAAGGCGTCACCAAGCCCTTCGATGAAGCGGCACTGGCTCGCACGCTGGTGTACACGGTGGAGATCGACACCATCAGCTACAGAGAGCGGCACTAGGAGTCGCCGCCTGCTGCGTCTACCGCACCACCGCGCGTACCACAATGGCAACTGCTGCCAAGTCAAACCCAAGGCCTATCGCCAGCAACAGAATAGCGTCCCTCGAGCCGAGGCCGAGAAGCCGCCTGCGCACAAACTCGCCGATAAAGGGCACAGACATAAACCCAGCGCCGGCCACCCCGATGATGACACGGGCGAACCCCGCCTGTGACCCTGCGGCTATTACCGCGAGCAGGGCTATGGGGAGTGAAGCCTGTTGCGCTAGGGTCAGCAGTCTCTCCCACGTTCGCCGCGAGCCTCCTCCCCTGCGCGAGCCCTCCTGAGGAGAACTGAAGACCTGTGACCTTCTGGCAACATCGGCGAGAAAAGCGGTTACGAGCGAACTCACGTACTTGTTCGCCCGCGGATTGATCTTGGTCCGTACAGCGGACCAGCCGTACGCCCACACGCGCGTTTGCCGACCATCCTTGGTGATCTTGACGTCGATCTCAACAGCCGGCATCACGCGCCAAGGCTCCCGGAAGGCGAGCAGCGAATCGGACTTGGACCGGAGCGTGAGCCTCAGGGCACCCGCGGCTTCCGTGCAGATGCGAGTCACGTCTGCGACAGGTCGCTCCAACTTCAGAGCGCCGTCGAACTCAGCCAGGGCTTTTCCCGGGTCAAACGACTCGGTCATGTCAGGCATGATGAGAGCGCTCCAACGCTATCGACGAGACGAATTCAACTGAGCCTCCGTTCGCCACAGAAGTACATGGCTGCTATCGGAACTCAACGGGCCGAGCACAACATGCGACACTATCGCTGCTCCTGCCCGTGCGTGCCGAAGTACTTGGCCCCGACCTCGCGGAAGGCCGGCAGCGCCCCGTCGACCACTTGAGGCGCCACACAGAAGGCCATGCGGAAGTGGCTACCCAGCCCGAAGCCCCGGCCCGGCACCACCAGCACCAGATGCTCCTGCATCTCTCGGCAAAAGGCCACGTCGTCCTCTATCGGTGATTCCGGGAAGAGATAGAAGGCCCCCTCAGGCTTGACCACCTTGAAGCCAGACTCGGTGAGGGTCTTCACCAGCACGTCGCGGTTGCGCTGGTAGGGGGCCACGTCCACGGAGACGCCCTGCAGCCGGGCCACAACCCGCTGCATGAGAGCGGGAGCGTTGACGAAGCCGAGGATCCGGTTGGCAAGGACCAGCCCCTCCATCAGATCGCAGACCTGAGGAATGGCGGGGTTGGCCGCCACGTAGCCGATCCTCTCCCCCGCCAGTGACAAGGCCTTGGAGTAGCTCGAGGCGACGATGGTGTTGGAGTATGCGGCCATCGCCGGCGCGACGTGCACCCCGTCGTAGACGATCTGCCGGTAGGGCTCGTCGGACACCAGGTAGATGATGCGACCGCTGTCACGGGACTTACGAGTGAGCAGGTCACCCAGAGCCTGCAGGGCTTCGGCCGGATACACGCGTCCGGTGGGGTTGTTGGGCGAGTTGATGAGCACGGCCCGCGTCCTGGCGCACATCGCTGCTTCGATGGCGTCGATGTCCAAGTGGAAATCGGGCGTGGTCGGGACCGTTTTCAGAATGCCGCCGTGGTTGTCCACGTATGCCGCGTACTCCATGAAGAACGGCCGCGGCACGATGACCTCGTCGTCGGGATCGAGGATGGCTTTGAAGACGACATTCAGCGAACCGCCGGCGCCGACCGTCATCACGACGTTCTCGCCCGGGACGGGGATGCCCTGGTCCTCGCTGAGAAAAGCGGCGACGGCTTCCCGCGTCTCCCGGTACCCGGCGTTGGACATGTAACCGTGGAGGCCGGGTTGGGGGTCGCTCAGCAGCTCGTGCATGACCCGCTTGAACTCCTCGGGAGGCTCCAGGTTGGGGTTGCCGATGCTGAAGTCGAAGACCTTGTCCTTGCCGTGAGCCGACGCCAGGCGCGCCCCTTCCTCGAACATCTGTCTGATCCAGGAGGAGTTCTGAGTGGCTTGGGCGATCTTCTTGGCTACGGGCATGAGAGGCCTCCGGTCGAGGAGTGGGACGGATCAGCCGCCGGAAACGGCGGGAAAGAGCGCAAGACGGTGGTTGTCGGAGAGCGCCGAGTCGAGATTGGCGGGAGCGCCGTCGATCATGATGATGTAGACGGCCTCAGGCGGTATGCCCGCGTCGTTCAGGACGTCGCTGACGGTGAGGCCCGGGCGAGTCTCCACCTGGAATTCCGCCAAGCCTTGCTTCGAGGCCGCCGGAAGATGGGCGTACAGTCGAACGTCGATCACCTTGAGTCACCTTGGTGTGATGAGGGGCCCCACGGTCACGGGCCGCGCGCCGGCGCCAAGCGCCGCGCGCCNNAGCATGACCGGCCGCCTATTCGAGCCGGTAGCGGCCGAGGAGCACCTTCATCACCGCTTCGGCGATGCGATCGCCTCCTGCGTCGGTGAAGTGGATGCCGTCGCTCTCCCGCATCAGTCTGTTCTTCCCCGCGGAGTCCGTGAGGTAGGGCGAGAACTTGCCGCCGGCGTCTGCGAAGAGCGAATAGCCGTCGACGTACGCGGCGCCCAGGTGCTCGGCGCAGGCGGTCGCATAGAAGGCATTCAGGGTGCGCGCCGTCTCGGAAAACTTGCTGCTTCGCATTATCGGTAGCCCGACCCAGACCACCGTGCCGCCCGTCGCGGTGGTGATCTCAATGGCCTCTCGCACCCGCCGGGCGTACTCGGCGTTCCACTCTTCGGAGAAGGGCTGCAGCATCCGGTCTTGGTACCGCATCGGCTGCTTCTCGTTGCCTCCGAAGAGGATCACCGTCACCTGCGGATGGAAGTCGGCTACGGCTTTCCCCATCGCTTTCGGCCAATCGTAGAAGTCCGGCCGCACCAGGCCGGAACTGGCTTTGGAGATGGCCTCGATCTTCAGGGCAGGGTATGTGTCGTCTCGGCGCATGAGAGCGAAGCCCACGGGGCTGACCAGCGAGTCCCCGACCACGAGAACCTTCAGCGGATCCACTTTGGTGAAGACCGGGACGACCGTGGTAGTCGTCGTGCTCGTGATGGTGGAGGTGGTGGTGGAACTCGCGCGGTGCGGCAGAGTGGTCGTGGTGGTTCCAGACAGGCTGCCGCTCGAACCGGCCGTAGTGGTCGTGGACGCGTCCGCGCCAAGGGCCTCCGTAGTATCAGGCGTGGAGGTCTGGGTCTTCGAGCCGGAGCCGCCGTATGCCACCTGTTGCCGAGGCCAGTCGAGGTGCAGGAAGTCGCTCGCGCTCGCGAGAGGACGGGTGATGGCGAGGGCGGCGGTGCGAAAGACGGACGGCGCCAGGCTTTCCGCCTTCTCGTTAAGCGGCTGGGCACCCAACAGCACCATCACGACCGCGATGGTCGCGAAGACCGCCACCACCCACCAGAAGCCCATCAGGCGGCGGCCGCACACGTCGTTACCCTNNTGAAGTTGCTTATGCCTTCCGCCCCCAACACCCCCACGATCGCAAACAGGAACACACCAAACACGAGCCCCTGCACGAGCGGCTGCCGGCGGGACAGAAAGCCCTCCAACCGCCCCGTCAATCCCGTGGGCACGTACTGCAGGCCGATACCGGCCACGATGGCCACGATAACCAACCAACCCACCGTCGGCGCCACGCTCCAGGCGGTGAGAGTTCTGGCCACGATCCTGGCCGCCATGGCGAGAGAATCGGCCCGGAAGAAGATCCACGCCAAGCACACGAACTCGAGGGTCGCTATCCGCCGCATGATCAAGCCGATTCTGCCGGGCGTGGCCGGCCCCAGTCCCCGTCGCTCACGCCGGGCGGCCAAGAAGTGCTCCACCGCCATTCCGCTCCCGTGCAGCAGTCCCCAGACCAGGAAGGTCCACCCCGCTCCATGCCATAGCCCGGCGAGCACCATCGTGACCACCACGTTGCGATAGGTGGCTAGACGAGAGCGCCGGCTTCCGCCCATGGGGATGTAGAGGTAGTCGCGGAGCCAGCGCGAGAGCGTGATGTGCCAGCGGCGCCAGAAATCACGTAGTGAGGAGGCCGTGTAGGGCCGGTCGAAGTTCTCGGGGAGCACTAGACCGAGCAACAAGGCGACGCCGATGGCCATGTCGGAGTACCCGCTGAAATCGCAGTAGATCTGTACCGCGTAGGCGTGTATGCCGAGCACGACGTCGAGCGACGAGTACTGGCCCGGAGCGCCGAACACGCCACTGACCAGACTGCGCGCGAGAAAGTCGCCGATGACCACCTTCTTCGCCAGCCCCAAGGTGATGAGATAGAGGCCGCGAGTCACGTCGATGTGCCGGCCGCGATCCAGCGACTTGCCACTCAGGCTCTTGAGTTGCGGAAGCAGTTCCGTGGTGCGAGTGATGGGGCCCGCCGCCAG
This sequence comes from Actinomycetota bacterium, assembly GCA_003157225.1. Next base: position 7,257 of record PMIZ01000234.1, read on the forward strand.
GTAGGGGAAGAACGACATGAAGAGCGTGAAGTCGAGCAGCGAAGCCCGCTCCGCCCGCCCCCGATAGAGGTCGACGAGGTAGCTGAGCGCGCGGAACGTAGTGAACGAGAGGCCCACCGGAACGACCAACTGCATCAACGAGGGCGCCGAAGCCAGCTTCAACCACCCGAAGACCTCGGAGAGGTTGAGGGCGAAGAAGCCGTAGTACTTGTAGAAGGCGAGAGGGAGAAGGTCGACGATCACGGCGGAAGCGAGCAGGACGCGACGGCCACGCCGAGCCGACGATAGGAGGCGGCCGAGCAGATAGGTGACGAGCGTATAGCCCGCGAGAAGAAGAGCGAACTTCCAGCCCCAGAAGGCATAGAAGAAGTAGCTGGCGGCCACCATGAACGATTTCCAAGCCGATGGCCGCCGCGCGAGGGCCCAGCTCACCGCGAAAACCACCACAAAGAAAGCCACAAAGGTCCCCGTAGGGAAAAGCATGCGAACTCCGGTCCCCCACGGTCGTCGCTACTAGATCGTGAGCTGGCAGGCTGCTGAACACTGACGCTGCGCCGTCAGGACACGAT
>PMIZ01000419.1 GCA_003157225.1 Actinomycetota bacterium
GCCCTCGTGCTCTGCGAGGCGGCGACTACCCCCGGGGCTTGGCTGGACGAGGCCCTGGCCTGCGCGCGCTTTACAGCCGCCCGGCAAGCCGCAGACGGATCCTGGCCCTATTCTGAAGAGCCGTACGGTCGCTGGGTCGATGGCTTCCATACCGGTTTCGTGCTCGAAGGCTTGGTCCGAGTGGCGCGGGCGACCGGCGACCTCGCGTTGCAGGCAGCCGTTGATCGGGGGGTCCGTTTCTACGTAGCGCAGCTCTTCGGGCCGAACGGCGAGCCCAAGTACTACCCACACAAGGCCCTGCCNNCAGCTGGACTGGATACGGCGCCACTTGGTGCGCCCGGACGGCCGGGTGGCCTACCAGGTGCGCCGCGGCTGGACCGACCACCGCGAGTTCCCGCGCTGGGCCGCCGCGCCGCTGATGTCGGCGCTGGCGGGAGTCACATTCCGGGAGTCGGCACCTCCGGCAGGCGGGGGTGGCGCGCCATGACGTCGCGGCCTGTCTGGATCGACCTCGCCAACTCCCCGCATGTGCTCTTCTTCCAGCCGGTAATAGCCGAGCTGCACCGGAGGCAGGTGGAAACGGTGGTGTCGGCCCGCGACTTCGCGCAGACCGTGGAACTGTCCCGCCTGCTGGGCCTCCAGGTAGAGGTGGTGGGAGAGCACGGCGGGGCAGGTCTGGTCCGCAAAGCGGGCAACCTGGCCGGACGGGTGCGTGCACTCCGCGCCTTCGCCCGGGCGAAGGCGCCCGTGGTCGCGGTGTCCCACAACTCCTACGCTCAGGCCGTCGCCGGGAGGACTCTCGGGATTCCGGTCGTCACCGCCATGGACTACGAGTTCCAGCCGGCGAACCACTTAGCCTTCCGCTGCGCCAAGCTGGTGGTGGTGCCCGACGTGTTCCCGCTCGACATCCTCAAGCGCGAAGGCGCTCCTCCCCGCAAGACGTGGCGCTACCCCGGACTCAAAGAGGAGATAGCGCTGGCCGGTTTCCAACCGGACTCCGGATACCTTGCCGCCGCCGGCATCGACGTCGTCCGGCCGGTGGTGGTCGTGCGGCCCCCGGCCGACATGGCGCTCTACCACCGCTTCGAGAACCCGCTGTTCTCCGAGCTGCTCGAGCAGCTCGAGCGGTTGCGCCGGGACCGGCTCGTCTCCGTGGCCCTGCTTCCCCGCACCGCTCAGCAAGCCGCCTCTCTGGCGGCCGAGGGCTTCGGCGAACTCGTCTGGAAGGACAAACCCCTCGACGGCCGGCAACTGATCTCCGGAGCCGACGCTGTGATCAGCGCCGGGGGCAGCATGAACCGGGAGGCGGCGGTGCTCCACACCCCGGCCTACTCGATATACGCCGGCAAGCTGGCAGCCGTGGACCGCGCCCTCGTCGCCGAGGGGAGGCTCACTCTGCTCCGCTCTTCGGAGGACGTGAAGGCGCTCACCCTGGGCAAGAAGGTGGCCGCGCCGCCGCCCCGCCTTGGCGACGGGCTGCTGAAGCAGTTCGTGGACAAGGTGCTGGAGGTCGCGCGAGCGTGAGCGAGCGGACCCACCGGCGCATGCCCCGTCGCCGCACGGGTGGTAGTCTGGTTGCTTGAATGACAGTCTCCTGGGGGGGTGCCGACAGGTGAACAGGACGGTCCCGGTGAAGCTTCTGCACGTGGTGGGTACGCGGCCCAACTTCATGAAAGCCGCCGCGGTCATCAATGCCGCCAAGCGGTGGAACGAGAGTGGGGGCCAGGATCCTATCACCCTCATGTGGCGCTCGTACAACCTACGGTTCGAGGAACGCCGCTTCCGGCGGCAACAGGAGAGCCTGCGCTTTGAGCAGGTGCTGGTGCACACGGGCCAGCACTACGACGAGAAGATGAGCCGCGTGTTCTTCGACGACCTGGGCCTGCCCCGGCCGGATTACGACCTGGAGGTCGGCTCCGGCAGCCACGCCGAGCAGACCGCCCGGGTCATGATGGCCTTGGAGCCCATCATCAAGGACGAGGCTCCCGAGCTGGTGGTCACCGTGGGTGACGTCAACTCCACGCTCGCCGGCGCCCTCACGGCCGCGAAGTTGAACGTGCCGGTGGCCCACGTGGAGGCGGGGCTTCGTAGCCGCGATCGCACGATGCCCGAGGAGCTCAACCGGCTGGTGGTGGACCAACTCTCCGACCTACTCTTCACCACCGAGCGCGGGGCCGACGAGAATCTGCTGGCCGAGGGAATCCCCGGCAAGCGCATTCACTTCGTGGGAAACACGATGATCGACACGCTGCAGGTCCACCTGCACCAGGCTCTCGACAGCACCGTTGCCGCGCGACTGAATCTCCCTCCCTCAGGCTACGCGGTGGTGACCCTCCATAGGCCGTCGAATGTGGACGAGCAGCCGGGGCTCGAGGCGCTGGTGGGCTTGCTCGTCGAACTGGGGCGCCGGGTCCCGGTGGTGTTTCCTGTGCACGCCCGCACGCGCGACCGGCTGGCGGAGTTCGGCCTCACGTCGCGCCTCGATGGCCGACTGTCGATCAACCTGTGCGAGCCCCTGGGCTATCTCGACTTCCTGGGTCTCATGGCAAACGCCCGCCTGGTGCTCACCGATTCGGGAGGCATTCAAGAGGAGACTACCGTGCTCGGTATCCCCTGCCTGACCCTGCGCAAGAACACCGAGCGGCCGGTCACAATCACCGAGGGCACCAACCGCTTGGTGGATCCCGACGACATGCGGGCCGCGCTCGAAGCGGTCGACGCCACCCTCGCAGCCCCGATGCCCACCCTCGGCCGACCCGAATACTGGGACGGCCACGCGGGAGACCGGATCGTCAGGGCGATAGCCGAGTGGAGCCGCCCTGGCGACTGAGAGTCGCCGGAGTGGTATCTAGTGGGACCAGACTTCGAAGTTGTCGAAGGCCGCCTCCACAGACGTGTAGTCGAGCGAATTGACAAAGAAACCAGCCGAGCCGGAGGGGATGACCCTATCCTGGATCAGGAACAGGAGGGTCCCATTGACGCTGATCGAGATGCTGCTCCCGGAGAGGGTGACCTCCACGTGATTCGTTTGTCCCGCGCGGTGGACCGCAATCGAGTAGGTCCAGTCGACGAGGGTCTCGGAACCGCTTTCCCCGCCGTACCGGTAGAGAGCATAGTATCCCTTCCCGTTCATGCCGAATTCATAGCGTGCTGAGTCCTGAGTCCGGAAGGTAACCCCGCAGTAGTCCTCATCTGCACCCTGGATCAGTGTCACGTCCGCGACCATCCGTCCGTCGTTGAAATCCAGCGACCTCGCGGTTTCATGTTCACTAGCCTGAGGGCCACATTCGAGCACATACCTTCCATCCTCGTAGCTGGCACTGCCGCGTCCCGAGGCAGACGTTCCGGTGGGCCAGTCGCCCGTGGGGTTGGAGAAGTAGTCAGAATAGAGCAGTTCCGGTCCGGTAGCGGTAGTTGTCGTGGTCTCTGGCACTGTGGTCGTGGTCGTGGGCACCAAGCTAGTGGTGGTCGTGATCGGTTGAACGGTCGTAGTCGTTTCGTGCAAGGCCATCGTCTGCGAGAGCCGCCACAAAATCTGAGCCACTTCTCCCCGGCTCGCTTTGCTGTATACCTCCCAGTAGTTCCCTTTGTCAGGCCAAATGCCCCAGACGAGATTGTTCATCTCGGCTGTCTGAACATCCAGGCCGTGAACGGGGTCGTTCAGGTTGCGGAATGTGGAATTGGCGATGGTACCGTCGTAGTACGCATCGCTTGGGCTTTCGAGGGCAATGCCCGAACTCTCCGCCGCGCGGACCACCACGCTCAGAACCTGCGCCCGGGTGATGTTGGCCTGGGGAGCGAAGTGAGTGGCGTCTACGCCCCGCACGATGCCGTTCGCCGCGCACACCGCGATGTACTTGTCGGGGTAGAAGGGATCGGACGACTCTGTCCCTCCCGACACGTCTGCGAAAGGACATACCTCGCTACCGGTCACCTGGTATCGGAGTAGCTTCACCATCATCTTCGCGAACTGCTGCCGGGTGACTGGATCATGGGGCCGGAAGGTGCCGTCGGAGAATCCGCCGAACACGCCTAGATCGGAGAGGATCGAGACGGCATAGGGATAGTCGGCGTCGGCATGGGTATCTGAGAGAACATCGGGGAAAGTGGCGGCCAGAACAGGGCGCACCACTAGGACCAATCCTAGAATCATGCCCAGCGCCACGAGGACGACCGCTGACCGGCCGGCAGCAAGACGCCTCATCACCCCGGTCCTAGCGTCCTGATTGGCCCAGAAGTGGTTGGCGTTTGGGTTGTGCTTGTCGCCGGTCTTCGCGTGGTGGTTGTCCGTTTGACAGTCGTGGTTCTCCGTTTGACGGTCGTGCTGGTTACGGTGGTCGCCGTGGTTGTTGTTGACACCACGGCGGTCGTAGTGGTAGTGGAGGACGTGGTCGAGGACGAAAAGATAGATTGACCTGGGACACTGGTAGTCACGGGCAGTATCGTCGTTGACGACGTCGACGCACTCGTCGAGGAGGCCTCCGATTGGGCCTTGCCGTTCACCTCCGCATCCCGGGTGAGAACGACCACCGCAATCGCAGCGCCAAACGCCAGAACGAGACCGAGCACGATCATAGTCGGCACGAACTGGCGGCCTTTCGTCGGCTTGAGCCGTGGCGGCGAGCCAGGAGAGCGGTCAATCGGTCTCTCGGGTTCGGCGATGGGAGAAAGACCATCTGGATCTGGATCAGCATCCCAGTTGAGAATAGGGCCGGTCATTGCTGGCGCAGAATCTCACTATCTGCCGGGGAATCCGGCGGCAGGCCACAGTCCATTCTGCACAGCACCTCCTCCATATGTCAAGCGCCGTCCCTCCGCCAGACGAGCCACGCCGTCAGCACGCCCAGCGACAGCCCCACGAGGTCGAACGCCACGTCCCTCGGCGAACCCATGCGCGACCTCACGAGGGTCTGGTGGAACTCGTCGGCCAGAGCCACCAGCAGACCGCACGGCAGCACCCCCAGCGCGATCCTCCCCAGCAGTTCTCGGCCCGCACCTCGCGCGTAGCCCGGGAACAAACCCTTGACCCCTCTTGCCAGCAGGAATCCCAGGACCCCGTACTCAATCACGTGCGCCGTCTTACGGATAGCCCACATGAGAGCACCAAGACTGCTGGAGGAGCCGGACGAGCCTGCGCCGTAGCCGCGCGCAAACAGATGGATGAAGCTCACCAGCCAAGCTTTGGTGTGAGCTTCCGAAGCGATGTCGGTGGAGGCGACCGCGACCACAGCCAACCAGAGAACCAGTGGGCCGCAGAGCCAAATCATGTGAACCAGGCGGCGCCGGCCTGGAGTTGCGGAACCATCCATGCTTCCCCCTTGCTAGAGGCGACAACTATGTGGGCGGGGCTCGCGTGCGTCAACGCAGGGGCGCCGGGCCCCTCGATCGGCGTCGTGCGCCCGACCCGCCGCGATCGGACGCGCACGTCAACCAAATCAACAACGAAGTCGGAACTCGCTATCATGTCCGCGTGATGCTCGTTTGACCATCCAGCCCATCATCCTGGCCGGCGGATCAGGCACCCGGCTATGGCCGGCCTCCCGCCAGAGCCACCCCAAGCAGCTGCTGGCCCTCACCGGGCCGCTCACCCTGCTCCAGGAGACCGCCCTGCGGCTGCGCGGCTTCGCCGCGCCGGGGCCGCTGAAGAACGCCGTGGCGCCCAACCCCATCGTGGTCACCAACGAGGAATACCGCTTCATCGTGGCCGACCAGCTGCGGGAGGTGGAGGTCGCGAATCCGCTCGTCATCCTGGAGCCCGTGGGCCGCAACACAGCCCCGGCGTTGACCCTGGCCGCGCTGCTGTGCTCGAACCCCGAGAGCGATCCGGTGCTCATGGTCATGGCTTCGGATCATTTCGTCACAGACCTACCGGCATTCCACGCAGCGGTGGCCGAGGGTGCGGAGCAGGCCGATGCGGGACTGCTTGTTACCTTCGGCATCGTCCCTGACCGGCCTGAGACCGGCTATGGCTACATCCGCACCGGCGGGCCCTCCCCGGATGCGCATTCGGCGCGGGTGCTGGCCGCCTTCGTGGAAAAACCCGGCACCGAGGCGGCCCAGCGCTACCTGGACGAGGGCAGCTACCTCTGGAACAGCGGCATCTTCATGATGAAGCGCTCGGTGTGGCTGAACGCGCTCGAGCGGTTCCGGCCGGAGATCGCCGCCGCCTGCCGGGCGGCGGTGGCCCAAGCGAAAGCCGACCGCGTCTTCATGCGGGTCGACAGAGAGGCCTTCGTGGCCTGCCCCTCCGACTCCATCGACTACGCGGTCATGGAGAAACTTCCCCCGGGCGAAGCGGTGGCGGTGCCCCTCGACTGTGGCTGGTCGGACGTGGGCGGTTGGGGAGCTCTCTGGGCGGTATGTGACAAAGACGGCGACGGCAACGTCGCCAAAGGAAACGTGATTCTTGAAGATACGCGCGGCTCGCTCGTTCACTCCGATTCTCGCCTGGTGACGGTGCTCGGCGCCGACGACTTGGTGGTGGTCGAGACCCCCGACGCGGTGTTGGTGGCCCCCAAAGACAAGACCAACGATCTCAAGGCGCTGGTGACCCGCGTCCGCGGACACGACGAGGCACTGACGGTGTTCCACCGCAAGATCTTCCGGCCTTGGGGCAAGTTCGACTCAGTCGATAGCGGCGACCGCTTTCAGGTGAAGCGCATCACCGTCTCGCCGGGGGCCAGTCTCAGCCTGCAGTTGCACCATCAGCGGGCGGAGCACTGGGTGGTAGTGCGCGGGGTGGCGGAGGTGACGTGCGGGGAGAAGGTGTTTCGCCTGAACGAGGACGAGTCCACGTACGTGCCTGTGAACACCGCGCACCGTCTCTCCAACCCGGGGATGGAGCCCTTGGAGATCATCGAGGTGCAGTCGGGGGACTACCTCGGCGAGGACGATATCGTCAGGTTGGAGGACAACTACGGGAGGATGGACGGGTAGGGGAGTCCCGCTGTCACCGGCCAAAGAGCCGTTCGACCACATCTTCGCGCGACAAACCGAAATGCTCGCCGACGTCGCCAAGAATCGCCGCCCGTATGTGGCGGCCGGTTTGGCACGTAACCACATAGCCAAGCACCGCGAGCACACGAAGCAAGGTCATCCCCGGAGAGGTCCCGCGGGAGCCTCATACCGCAAGCAGTCGATCCCGCACGAGATGGAGCCG
>PMIZ01000346.1 GCA_003157225.1 Actinomycetota bacterium
TACCGACCTCACGCTTATCAGGCGACTGACGTTAGGGCCTCAAGTCCGGCAAGATGGCGGAAACCCTAGACATTCCGCGCGATCTGTCCGGCCGGCTTGGGGTCAAATACGGCAGGAAACCGGTCTGAATCGACACCACAATCGACACCACTGAGGACGGCAATCACCTACCGAAGACCGGTCGCCCAATTCGCTACGCCAGACAACCCCTGAACCCCATTTCGCCGGAGAGCCGGGGATAGTCAGGGGCGACGGACGGGGCGGAGCCGCGCTCGTGCACGCTGGACGCTTCGGGCGGGTGTGACGCGCGATTGTGGTGCCTCTCCCTCTAGCGTTCCCGGGGTGGGATCGGACCCTTTCTCTCCGGGATCGGGACGGGCCCTCCCGGGTGCGTCGGGCCGGGGCTCGGCGGCCGCGGTCTCGGTGGGGGAGGCTGTGGGCGCGGGGGCGGCTGCGGTGGCCGCTGCGGCTCTGGATGCGGGTGTCTTGGATCTGTCACTTGCGAGACCTCCGTTGAAGTTCAAGTCACTTCTGGAGCAAGTACCGTTGCAGGTACTCAAGCACGCTGCGGTCGTGGATTGCGTCCTGCAACTGCTCAATGAACTTAATCCAGACGTCCTTAGGCTCAAGGACACCGCGGAGCCAGGGCCGCACGATGGTCGGGTCAAGCGCGCCCTCCGCCATCGCCAGCGACAGCCTGTCAAGTGCATTGAGAAATGCCGAGTATTGCTGGGCGTCCACACTCAGTGTCTCTCCTGGCTCGCGGCGGTATGCAATGATCTCGGCGCGGAGCGTCTCCGTCTTCACGGCAGCGATTGGAGCGAGTCGCTCGTCAATCTCTCGCAGAAACCCTAGGCTAGTCTGCCGAAGGCCACTCCGGCGTGACTCACGGATTTGGATGCCGGCGAACACCGCGCTTGCAGAGGCTGCGAGGCCGGCAACTGCCCCCCAGTCTATACGCGTCATAGCGCCGCCGCAGAATGGAATCCAAAGCCAATCCATTGCGCGCTACTGAGGACGTGACCGCGCCCGTACATCAGAGCGTGTCGGGTAAATGGGCCCTTCGGGCGGCTGGGGCGGCGGGTCCGCGGGAGACGGCGGCTTCGGTCCGGGCATTCTCTCAGTCATCGCTGCTTCCTCCAGGAAGACTCACGTTACGTCGGGTCGCCAGCGTCTGGACCGAGATGACTGTCCTCGGTCACGTCGTTGCCCGCTACGCTCGCAGGCTTGGGAGCGTAAAGATGGAATCGTACTGACCCAAGCAGTTCTGACCGGGACTTCTCCACGCTAATCGACTTTGCGCGGGGCCAAGCAAGAACAGACATCCTCGGTTGGTGAGTCAGGCCACAGCGCCTGCGAACCGCCTGACTCCTTCCTGCATTCTGCAAAAGTGAATCGAGAGCTTGATCAGAAAGACGTAGAACGCGGTTTGGTGCAGGCGGAACATGAGCGTCCGCTCCGTCCCCTTGAAGTGGTTCAAGGGGTGCGGATGAACGTCGTCAAGTAACGCGATGCTCTCGGGAGGTCCGTACGGAGATTCCGGCAGGTAAAAGACGTCCGTGACTTCCTGACTTCGAATGTTGCCAAGAATGTTCGAGATCCGCCGCTCTTCGAGACCGGCCGCAGCGAGGTCGAGTGCGTAGCCTCGCAAGGAGACTAGAGGGCAAAACAGAATCCGCCGGGGCGTATGACTCGGATTCCTCGTGTCAATGTCGCAACTACTGGAAACGATGATGCCAGCGACCGTCTTTGTGAGCGCGCTGTTGAACTCGCCGACAACGAAGCCACGCCACCCGTCTCCCTGAAGGAGGTCCTCATCAATTGTTGAAGGCGGTAGGTAGAAGTCCGGAAGATGCGGGAACTGTCGAAGACCCTCGTACAACTCCTGCGTGCGGCTAGGCGAAAGGTACTTTGGCAGGTAGAGTCGAGCCTGCTCCGAAATGTCAGCAGCCATGCGAGAGGCTCAGGTGATGTAGAGATTCCAGAGTTGTTCGCTCAGAATCTGACGCGCATCGGGTTCGAGTTCCTTCGCTTCACTCAGCAGAGTGTCGTGGATTCGAGTGAGTACTTCTGTGACCTGCTCCAATTCCTGCGTCTCCCTGAGAGCGCGGACGGAGTAGGTACTCTCGCTCTGGCCGGGGTATGTCAGCACTAGGCTCGCTGTCGGTGCGGGAGATGGAATGAGTCCAAGGGAGGCAAGCATCAATAGGTTCGCGAGGACGTGGCTTCCTGCCCGCTCGTGAAGGCTGCTGCTCTGGCTCTGAGTGGACGAAGCTTCGAGCGTCTGAACAGCCGCGTCGGCCGGTCCCGTGTCCTGCGCCTGTATAGTCATTATCAGTAGGCGGGAGAGAGCGCCGCCAGCGTCTTCGGCGTGATGAGCCCGAAGAACATCTGCTTCACTTCTTCATGTACGTTCTCAATGGCGGCAGGCGTCAACTCTTGCAGGTCCCCGGACTCAGACTGCTTGATGCAGTCAATCGACACAAGCAGACCATTCCACGTTGCGCCGGAGACCAAGGTGACAGTTGCCTCCGGTGTGATCTCGACGATCCGGAGCAGCTTCGCATCGTTCAATTCGGTCCTCAGGTGGAACCCGCGATCCTTGGCCGCAACACCTCCTACGCTTACGTCGAGATTCAGGAGGCTCAACTGTCGTTCAGCATGCATGTCGAGAACGTTTGTGAACTTCAAGGAGAATCGTTCGAGGCGCTTCACGAGTGCGCTCGCCTTGAGCACGTCTACAAAGGCATCGATTCTTGGCCGGAAGAACTCCCATCCTTGATACGGGGGGAACACGCTGACGCCTGCCGAGCGGTCTCCGACAGATACAGCGGCTGAGTCGCCAGCCATCCGGTAGTGAAACTGATAGCGGAGGGACGGGTTGCTATCCCGCAGTTCCCGCGGAATACTCGCGATCGGTGTGGCTTCAGAACGGGGATAGTCGGCCGCGAGTCGCGAAAGGAACAGACCCGGTAGCAATTGCACTGCTCCGTCTCGTGTTGGCTCGAAGCGCACCTCGAACATCGTATCTACCAAGGGAGGCTTCCCTAGGCGCTTCGGGAGCTTGGGCGGGGTCGAGGGCAATGTGGGCATCTGGCAGTACACCAATTATGGGCGTTCAAGTGTCAAGTCAAGTCTGCGAGCGCCTCACCACCGGGCAAACGTACACCTGAGAAGCGGCGGAGGGTAGCGCGATAGCGCGCGCCGAGTGTCGCCGTTCCCGTTACCGCCTTTGCTGTGTACCCCGATTCGACGAGGCACTTTGGGAAGGATAGGTTGACTTCTCAGCTAGCCCAAACTGCCTCACGAACTGGGGCACACAGCAAGCACAGGCAAGGCCCCACGCGAGAGCGGCCACTACCAGCGATCGCACCTGCCACCGGCGCAGGGGTCCCGGCCCCAGCGGGGGAAATCGGCGGGCAACTCGGAGGAAGAGCGACCTAGGTCTCAGGTCCTTCACCTTTGGAATCCGACCGCGAGAGTGGCGCTAATCTCGCGTACCCGCAAACCGAGCGCAAACGGAACACATTGGTCGCGGGGGCATTCATCAGAAGGGCTATGACTTCTCATAGTTGCATGCTGTCACGCTCGACCGCAGCTTCGATGAGGCTTCTGTTCGGTTTGCCCTTCGCCTGCTTGAACACCATGATTGACGCTGGGCCAAGGCGGCCCGTCCGAGTGCCGCCTCGCCACAGCGATACCCAGAGGTCAATGAACGCTCGCGGGCCCGAACCGCCAAGCGCAATTCACGCGGCATACGAGAGTCCTCTTGGAGTGTCCCTTCATGGCACCCTGGAGCAGTTCTTGGCGTCGGGCGAAGCGGGGAAGTACGCTGGAAAAGTGCAACTCGTCTTCACCTCTCCTCCGTTCCCACTCAACAGAAAGAAGAAATACGGCAACCTCCAAGGCGAAGCGTACTTGGAGTGGCTCGCCGGCTTCGCGCCTGCCCTGGGCGAAATGTTGCGGCCCAAAGGGTCGGTGGTTCTTGAGTTGGGAAACGCATGGGTGCCCGGCTTGCCCGCCATGTCGACTCTGGCTTTGAGGGCCCTCCTTCGTTTCCTGG
>PMIZ01000375.1 GCA_003157225.1 Actinomycetota bacterium
GTGTGGACGACGCGCTGCACCACCGTGAACGCCGTGAGAGCCAACATTATGTAGATCACGTACGGCAGAACGTCGAAGAAGAGGCCGAGCGCGATCAGGATGATCCGCTCTGGCCTGCTCATGAGCCCCACCTTGCACTCCACGCCAAGGGCTTCCGCCCGGGCCCGAGTGTAGCTGACAAGGATGCTGCCGAGAAGCGCCAGCACCACAAGAGCGACGTCGACGGAGTGTCCTTGCGTCGCCAAAAGGTAGGCTATGCCGGCAAAAACGACCCCTTCCGACACCCGGTCCAGAGTCGAGTCGAGAAAAGCGCCAAACGGGGTGGTCTTCTGAGACAGGCGAGCTAGCGCGCCATCGAGCATGTCGAAACATCCGGCGATCAAGAAGACAATCGCGGCATAGACGAGATGTTGCGCGATGACCAGCCCGGCTGCCGCCATATTGAGGACGGTCCCGGCGACTGTGACTTCGTTTGGTGTAATCCTCAGCCAGCGCAGAACCGAAAGCATCGGCGTGAAACTCCTGCGCAACTGGATCCCGAAGAACTCGCGAATAGTCTCCATTACCTGCTACTGTTCGGGTTTCCGGGGGCCTGTCCCGGCAACTCGCGATTGTAACAGTATCCCCGAGCCTCCACAAACGCCCAAGCTCAGCCATCGACCGGGCGACCCTCGGGGCCGCGGTCCTCAGGCCGGTGCACTTCGGTCGGGCGCTCCTCCGGCCCACGCTGGTAGAAGGAGCCGGTGCCGCCGAGATCTTCTCCAGGAGCCTCGCTTCCCCCGGGTGGCTTCACTCTCCTCGGGGGAGGCAACCCCGACTTCGCCGGTATCAGCGCGATGCCGTCATCACCGGCCCAAGGAGCTCGTGACATCTTGAACTCGTAGAACGTGAGAGTGTGCTTGAGCATGGCGAGCAGCGGCAGGGCGGCTATCATGCCCAGTAGGCCTCCGATCTGAGCGCCCGCCAGCAGCGCGAAGATGACCACAAGGGGGTGGACCCCCACCGAGCCTCCCACGATGTTGGGAGCCAGAACATGGGCCTCGAGCTGCTGGATGACGAAGTAGACGATGATGACCACCAAAGCAGCGGTGGGCGAGTGGAAGAAGGCCGCGATCACGGGGGGCACAGCGCCCAGGTAGGGCCCCACGTAGGGGATGACCTCGGTGATCCCGGCCCAGAACCCGAACAAGAGAGCGTACTGGCCGCCTTCGGGCCAAACATTCACGACCTTCCAACTGAGGATCCAGACTCCGAGCCCGCACGCGAGGCCGACGGCGGCCCCCAGCAAAGCCTGGCCGCGCACCCAGCGGCTGAACGCACCTTGCAGGCCACGGACGTAGGTCTCCTTCACCTGGCTCTCGCCCGGCGCGAGTCGGCACAGGAAGCGGAAGATCCGCTTACCGTCGATGAGCATGTAGAAGCTCACCACGACGGTTAGAAACAGGTTGATGAGCGCAGTGGCGACACTTCGCCCCACCGTGAAGAGCGTTCCCACGGATTGCGCGGTGTGGGCCTGGATCCAGTTCACGATGTCGCTCGTGTTTATCTGAAGGCTGGCCTTGATGTTGTGAGTGGATAGCCAGTGCTCCAGGTGCGCGAGTTGGCGGTTGAGCGCGTCGAGCCATGCGGGGACGGCCTCGAAGAGGCGCTGGAACTGGCGGATGAGGGGGGGCCCCAGCAGGACGAAGATCAGTACCACGGCACCGACGAACACGAGATAGACGACAGGAACGGCGAGCCAGCGCGGGCATTTGATGTGACCCAGCGCCAGGACCACCGGGTTGAGGAACAGAGCGACGATAGTCGAAATGAGGAAGACGAACACCGCGTGGCTCGCTGCGCGACTGAAGTAGAGGGCGAGGAAGATCGCAACGGGGATCAGGACCAGTTGCACCCAGCGCGGTATGGTGATGCGCACTTGCGCCTCCTTCTCGCCGGTCTCCTCCGCCAGCGATGCCCTTGGATTCAAAGATTACCAGCCTGCGGAGTGTCGCGTGGAAGCCGGCGGGGACCAAGGGGTCGCGCAGGCCTCTTCCAGTGGAACGCATCAACGTTCAGGGGGCGCGGGCGTCCGTCTGCGCTTTGGGCGCTCGCTCCCGCATCGCGGGCTCGTAGCGCTCGCCGCCCCGCCTGGGCGGTCCTTCGGCGAAGTGGTAACTTACGGCCAATGCAGCAAGGCGTACATGCAGCGGAAAGACGACGCGTGGACGAACGGTTCAGGCGTAAACGGCGCCTTACGACGGTGTACCGCAGACGAAGGACGCGCTTGGCCTTTGGCTTTGCCGTTCTCTGTCTCGTCGTAGCAGGCATCGTCATCGCCGTCACGGCGGGCGGTACCACCGAGCAGGTGGGCACGCAAGGAAGGCTGGTCGGAGGGGAGAGGGCACCTTCGGTCCCGGTAGCCGCCGATGGCGAGCCCTATCCCGCTTTCGCTCGGCTAAACGATCGCAACCTCCTGTTGCCTGTCTCTAGGCGCGATGCGACCATCATCGCCTACCAAGCCGTGAGCGATACGAGCGCGGTCGCGCTCACACCCATCGGGGAACAGGCCAATGCGAATGCCCTCGTGCGCTTCTTCCGGGGCATCTTCTCCACACCGCCCGCCGTCCGTTACTACTTCCTAGACGGAGGCGCCGGCCCGGTGACCACGTCTGTGCTCGTCGGCGCCGCTGTGGGCTCCCAGGTGACCGCTCCCATCTCCGGCTCGGTCACCGCGGTGAAAGACTACCTGCTCTTCGGGAAGTATCCGGACGTGCAGATCGACATACGACCCGAGAAGACGAGCGGCACCACCGTCACCCTGCTCTTCATCACCGATCCGGTAGTCTCCATCGGCGACATAGTCACCGCGGGAAAGACGCCTCTCGGGAAGGTGCGCGAGTGCCCCGGGCAACTGGGGCGCAACCTGAGCGCGTACACCCACGATTCTGGCTCGCATGTCTACCTGCAAGTCACACAGGAGCCGGTCAGCTGAGGGCGCAGTTTTGCTCACAATGCAGTGGGGCCATCGAGATGCAGACAGTCGGTGACCGCTCGAGAGAGGTCTGCTCGGTCTGCGGCACGGTGTTCTACCATAACCCCCTGCCGGCTGCCGGCGCGTTGGTGCTGGACGACGACCGGCGGGTGCTCCTTGTGAGGCGCAAGTTCGCCCCGAACCAGGGGATGTGGTGCTTGCCCATCGGGTTTGCCGAGCTGGGCGAGACTATCGCCGAGGCGGCCCTGAGGGAACTGCATGAGGAGACCGGCATTGTCGGCCGCGTGACCCAGATGATCGATGCCGACTCCTGGAGGAGCGATTTCTACGGCGACCTCCTGGTGGTCACCTTCGAGGTGGACAAGATCTCGGGCACGGAGACCCCGGGCGACGACGCCGATGACGTGGGCTACTTCGCCATCGACCGCTTGCCGCCCCTCGCCTTTCCCTCCAACGAGAAAGCGATACGGCTTTGCGCCGGCCTCCACGAGGAGAATTGGGCCATCCAGGATTCCTTCCGACGGCTCGAGGACGACACCGGCGAGGAGATGCTCTCCGACAGCCTGGCGAGTTTTGTCACCGAGCACGCGCCCTACGTGGCGAGACTGTGGCTCGCGGACGTACGCTCCAACCACAGCACTGTGCCCTACAGGAATCTCGACCCCGAGTCGCTGCTCGTCGAATGCACCACCGGGCTGCAGTTTCTCGGCAGGTGGCTGGAGGGCGAGAGCACAGAGGAGGAGATCAAGTCCCTTTACCGAGACTTAGGCGCGCGCCGCCGCGCCCAGGGGATCGAAGCGCATGAGATGCTGTCGGCGGTCATGCTGCTGAAGAAGCACATCTGGACCTACGCCCGCTCCCAGGGATTGTGGGAACGTCCGGTGGAGACCTACAGGGTCATGGAGTTGCAGAGCCGCTTCGCAGTGTTCTTCGACAAGGCCATGTACCATCTCGCACGGGGCTTCACCTGGGACGCTGGCTAGCGCACGAGTGCGAAGCGCGAGAGCGGGCGTTGGTGGCTTCAAGGAGGCGGCGCCACCGCTCACAGACTGAGAAGGCAGGTCTCGTGCGCCAGCTAGACGTTGAAGCGGAAGTTGACGATGTCTCCATCCGCCACGATGTAGTCCTTTCCCTCGATCCTCAGCACGCCGGCGTCCCGGCAAGCCTTCATGTTGCTGCCATGGCTCATGAAGTCATCGTAGGAGACGACCTCCGCCCTGATGAAGCCTCGTTGGATGTCGGAATGTATCGCCCCTGCTGCTTCCCGGGCGGTCTCGCCCGCCCTGATGGGCCAAGCCCGTACCTCGTCGCTGCCGGAAGTAAGGAAGCTGATCAGCCCGAGTTGGGCAAAGGCAGCTTGAGCGACAACCTCCGCTGCGGGCCCTGGGAGACCGAGCGCCGCGGCGTACTCTTCCTGCTCCTCGGGCGAGAGGCGTGCGACCTCGAGAGCGTCGGGAAACGGGAAGGCGACAAGTCGGCGGCCTCGAGGCCGGGTCCCAAGTTCCGCCGGGTCCCATGAGCTCTCCGATTCGGCGTTGACCAGCAGCATTTGCGGGGTCAAAGTTAGAAACTGGTACCCCCGAATGATAGTGAGCTGAACCTCGTCGAAAGGTACTTCCCGTAGCGGCGTCTCCGCCTCCAGCGCCTCTTGGCAACTCGTCAGCGCCTTCTTGCCGGCGTCGGCCAGCGGGGCTTTCTTCGCCCTCTCAAATGCTCGCTCGATGCGTATCAGATCGAACAGCAGGAATTCGTGATCGAGCTCTTCGAGGTCGGCGCCGGCATGGGCCGGCTCCCCCAGCATCGGGCTATCGAAGGCGCGCAGAACGTGCAGATAGAGCTGACCTCCTGCCAGCGCGTCGAGGTATCGCTCCATCTCGCCTTTGCGGGCACTGGCTTCGGGCCAGGCTACCTCCTGCACCTTGAACTCGGCGAAGGTGGTCTTCTTGGGCTGAAAGATCTCGGAGAGTGTCCGCACGCGTGGGTCGCCGACGTGCACAGTCGCGATGTGGCCCTCCCCCTTGCCTTCGGCGAGCGAGGCCGCGAGCGTGGTCTTCCCACACCCCTTGAGTCCGATGATGCGTGCTTCCATGTCTCTAAGCGTGGCACAATAGGGGTGGAGTGTGCAAGGAATCTCCTCCGCGACCGGCAAAGGAGAGGCAATGGGAAGACAACCACAACGAGCGCTTCTGCTTGTGATGATGGCCGCTCTCGTGCTGATGGCGATACCGTTCGCGCTGACTGCCTGCGCGGCTAAGACCAGCGGTTCGGACTCTACCGGTGCGGTGAACAGCTACGCAGACCAGACCTATGGCTACAGCTTCCAGTACCCACGGGAGTGGAGGGTCCAGAAGGGCGATACCGCCTCGGTGACCGTCGGAGCTACCGCCAAGGGCGTCGTCGGGGTCTTCAACCTCAAGGGTTCGAGCTCGGGCGGCAATTACATCGACGGAGTCCAGGTCAGGGTGTACGAGCTCCCGGTGACGGTTGACAAGTCGATGATGCCGGACGTCAAGACCGAGGTTCAGAAGATATTCGACCAGCTTGGCAGCCAGAGTGGCGACTGGAAAGCCCTCGATTCGCTCGCCGATGTCACCGTGGGCGGACTGGACGGCTGGACCATCAACTACAGCTTCACTTCCGATGGCGAGCCGTCCCTCAGCCGGTTCTACGTGGTCTTCGGCGGCAACCGCGAGTACCAGCTGCTGGTGCAGGCGAGCACGAAGAACTGGGAAGCCGACCAGCCGGCGTTCGACGCCATTGTCGCCAGCTTCAAGCCGGGGGCTGCCACCACGACCACCGCAGCTTCGCCAGCCACCTCCTCCACGTCCCAATAGCGGAAATACCGAGCGCGCTACTGCAGCAAAGCATAGAGCAGCGCACAGACCTCGCCACGGCTGGCGGCGGCACTGAAGTCGTAGTTGGGGCCCATGCCGACGATCCCACTCAGCAGTCCCGCGTGTGCCGCTCTGCGGGCGGCGGGATAGTGCGTCGAGGAGAAGTTCGGAAACTCGGGCACGAAACTGGGTGGCGGCTCCGGTAGTTGCGCGGCTCGCGCCACCATCGTGATGAGCTGTGCCCGCGTTAGAGCGCCATAGGGCGAAAAATGCGTCGCGTTGGTGCCCTGGACAATGCCAAGCCTGAAGGCGGCGGCCACGTAGCGGTAGGGGTAGAGATCGCCGGGCGCATGTACCAGGTCGACGAAGGGACAGGCTATTTCCTCTGTGACGGAGGACCCGAGAGCCAGCAGGATCATCTTCGCAAATTGCTGCCGCTTGAGTCCTTCTTGAGGATGGAAAAGGGAGTCGTCTGACCCCGTGACTATGCCGAGACCGGCCAAGTAGTCTATCTCCCGCCAGTACGGGGTGGTCTTCTCGGAGACATCGGCGAAACGGTGTCCACCCGTCGGGATGGTCGTCGTGGTCGTGGTAGTGCTGGTGGTCGTGCTGGCGGTGGTCGTGGTGGAATCACCAGCGGCCGCTCGAGCTACGGCCTCGTCGGCGTCAACCATACCCCAGCCGTAATCAGCGTCCCATCCCGGGGGACCGAGGTCGTCGGCGGTGGAGGTGAGAATGTTGGTGACCTCCACGGGCGTGAGCAAAGGATTCACCGACAACATGAGGGCCACGATCCCGGCGACGAAAGGGCTGGCAACGGAGGTGCCAATGAGATCATCGCTGAACTTGCCGGGAGAGCCTGGATCGTAACTGAGGATGTTGGCGCCTGGCGCCATGAGATCGAGGTCGGCCCCACCGTTGGAACCCCCGTCTGACACGCTCCATCGCCCGTCCCGGCGATTCGTCGCGCCCACAGCGATGACACCCGGAAGGGCGGCCGGATAGTCAACGGAGGAACCATTCTCGTTGCCCGCGGCGGCTACTATCACGACGCCTTTGCCTATCGCGTAGGCCACGGCGTCCCTGACGGTTTGACCGACGTCCATCGACGTACCCAGACTGATGTTGATGACATCCGCACCATGATCTGCCGCGTACTCGATGCCTTGTGCCACTGCGGCGTCATCGATCGACCCATCCTCCGCCGCCACCCGCACGGGCATTATGGCGACGTTCCAGGCCGTGCCTGCCATGCCGCGGCCGTCGTTGCCCTGAGCGACGGCGACTCCGGCGACCGCGGTACCATGCCCTTCGTCATCTTGCCAATCCGCCCACGCGGAGCTTCCAAGTACCGCGTTGTAGGGTGAGACGATCCTACCGGCGAAATCGGAGGCGTCTCCGTTCAGCCCTGTGTCCACAAACGCCACGGTCACGCTCGCGGAGCCGGTCGTGATGTCCCAGGCCTCCGGCAGACTCAGACGGGCGAGCGCCCACTGCCCCACGGAATACGTGCTCGGGAGGTAGTAGGGGTCGTTCGGCTCCAGAAGGGCCTGGACGGGCAGAGCGGCCTCGGCCCACAACACGCCGGGCATGAGGCGCAGAGCCTTTGCCTGGGCAACGGCGTCGAACGTCTCGTCGCCCGACCCGGTCCGCGTCAAGGGCTCCAGCACGGTGATCCCGAGACTCGCCATGCGGCTGCCTACTCGGAGCGCCAGACCGGAGGTCTTGACCGCTGTCGTGAGCGACCCCCAGTCGCGCACCACGGTGAGCTTCCCCTCCGCCGTCTGAGCAAGATGGCTTCCCGGCGCGAGCTTGACGGCTACGCGCGCGCTCGCCGGTGCAGTCGCCTGAACCAAGACGCCACCGGCGTCAACGTAAGCGAGAGCGGGTGACACGGCCAGCATCAGCGCCAGCAGGAGCGCCCCGCACACCACCGCCGCGGCGACGAGGCAGAGCCTAGGAGGCTGCCGAACAACGACCCCACGAGAGCGGGTGGCACGCGAGTGATTGGTGTCTCGTCGCAACTGGATGGGCTTCCCCCCTCGGAGTGCTCTTTCGCTGCTCATCCTATCGTATCGGCAGGCTGAGTCGCGACCGCAGCTCCGAAGAGAGGAAACGAGAGGTCCTAGCCTCCCGCGAGGGGCATGAACACCAGCACCTCGTCCCCGTCGTTCAGCACGGTCCGGCGTCCGTTCAAGGTGGCGATGTCCTGCCCATTCACGATGACGCGCAGCGGCAAGTGATCGTTCGCATTCTGAGGAACCGCCACATNNACATAGGGGGCCAGACGTTCGCCGCCGATCTCACCGAGACAAGCGAACAGCCCATCGAGGGTGGCTCCGGCGGGGAGTGAGACGTCGATCTCACCTCGGCCGAGGAGCGTCTTGACGAGAGCCACGGTTCGGACAGTCACCCGCATCAGTACCCCATTTGTTCGATGAACCCGGTCGCCGGCAGCTCGGGGTCGCTCTTGTTTGCGGTCACCGTCGGCTCGAAGGAGAAGGTGGACCCTTTGGTAGACCCTTTTACCCACTGCACGCCGCACACCGGCGCCTTATACACGTTCTCCACCGGACGCCTACTCGCAGCGGGGTCCCACACGCCGACAGGGGCGGTGAAGTCTATCAGTCCGGCGCAGGTCTGGAGTCTGGTGGTCTTCACCCGCGCGATCACGTCGTTCTTGTCGAGTATGTTCGCCATGCGTTTGAAGACGTCCACAACCCATTCGAACTTCGCGTACTGGCCGATGGCAGCCGTCCACTGCTCGCCCGTCTTGTTCATGTAGTCCCGCGCGAGCTCCGCCGGGCTCTTGCTGGTGATCGAGTCCTTGAAGGGCCAATCCGGCTGCCACAGACCTCCCGCGGTCAGACCCACCCCACCAAGGCCGACGGCCTCCAGGGCCTGAGGGAAGACCAGAGCGTCGGCGATAGTAACGATCTTTGGCTGATAGCCCTGTGCCTTCGCCTGCTTCCAGAACGCTAGAAAGTCCGCGGTGCTCATGGCGCCACAACAGATCTCGCATCCATTCTTCCTCAGTTCTGTGAGCTGAGGCGTGAAGTCCCCTGTCGAGAGCGCGTAGAGGGGAGGCAGATCGCACTTGTAGCCGGCGACTGTCGCCAGCGCGGGAAGGCCCTGAGAGGCGTCGGTCCATTGGCGCCCGTAGGCGTCGTCGGCGAATACCAGTCCCACGCTCTTGTTGGTGGACAACTGCCCCCACATCTGCAGAAAGTCGCCGGAGAGATCCTCAAGGCCGAACGCATGCGCGTAGGTCCACTTGAAGGGCGTGTTGAGAGAGCCGCCCCGATCGAACACAAACGAACGCCAAGGCAGGAAATCGGCAAGGCACGGACATTCGCGTGCTTCCGCCTGGTCGGCCACCGCGTTGACGAGGTCCGACGCGCCCGAGCAGAGAATGATGTCTACCCGGGCCTCAGAGATCAGCTTCACCGCCGCGCTCGCGGCCGCCTTCGGGTCGGAGCGGTTGTCCTCCACGAGAAGCTTGATCTGGCGGGACTTTCCGTCGCCCGATATAAGCCCGGCGGGCATCGCAGCCAGCGCGTATTCCGTCCACCAGTCGTCGGCCTTGCCAGACAACGCCAGTGCCCCTGTCTTCGCCGAGACAAGCCCGATGCGGAGCGGCCGGCCGAGTTCCGNNGGTAGATGACGTCGTGCTGCTCCACTGCCCTGAAGCGATCGTGGCGGTGGTGTTGGTGGCCAGACTCCCATGGGCGCATGCGGAAACGACACCGCCCAGCCCGGCCCCCAGACCGGAGAGGGCACAGGCGGCTCCCAGAAGCTTGAGGAAGCCGCGCCGGCTGATGGGGGGGTCTATCATCGTGCCGGGCCCTCCTCGCACGCTGTCACGTCCCGGAAGAATCCCATACAATGCACGACTTTACAGCATTCTTATGGATATGAAGCTATACTCCCCGGGCGCCGTCTCTGCAACTACATCAAGTGAGGTACTCGTGATAAAGAGACTCGTAGTCGTCCTCCTCTTGCTCGCTCTGGCCGTCGCGGCCGGCACGGTGGCGGGCTGTGGCGGCGGTTTGCCAAGTGACGCCGTGGCCAAAGTCGGAGGCACCGTCATCTTGAAGTCCGACTTTGACAAGAGGGTCCAGGAATTCGCAGCTCAATACCAGGTAGCCAGCAAGGAAGACGACCCTTCGGGTTGGGCTCAGTTCCAGAGCGACGTCCTCGAGTACATGATCACGTACGAGATGGTAGTCCAGGAAGCCAAGAAGGACAGCCTCACCGTCACGGATGCCGAGCTCCAGACACAGATCGACTCCATCGTCACCCAGTACTACGCCGGCGACAACGCCAAGTTCACCGCGGATCTGACCGCCAACAACATGACTCTCGATCAGTTGAAGCTCAACTACCGGGAATCCATGTTGATGCAGAAGGTCTACGACAAGGTCACCGCGAACGTCACTGTGGCCGACGCGGATATCGCGGCCTACTACGACAAGAACAAGGCGACCTACTTCGTGCCCGAGAGCCGGACGACCCGGCACATACTGATCAAGCCGGGGACCCCCGCGACCAACCCACCGACTACCACGACCACGGCTCCGTGGGGCTCCACTACGACTCAGTCCACCACTACCACCGAATCCACCACGACCACTACCGTCGCACCCACCGATGCCGACTGGGCGGCGGCGCTGGCGACCGCGCAGGAAGTTCGCCAGTTGCTGGTCGCCGGTGGCGACTGGACGAAGCTGGCCGCCGAGTACTCGGACGATACGAGCACGGCCAACAGTGGTGGCGCACTTGGTGACGTGTCCAAGAATGGCCAGATGGTGAAGGAGTTCGAAGACGCGGTCTTCTCTCTCAAGCTGAACGAGATCTCCCAGCCTGTCAAGTCGGTCTATGGCTACCACGTCATCGAAGTGACGGCCATCAACGCGGCCAAACAGTCTACCCTCGACGAGGTCAAGGCCGACATCAAGAGCCAGCTGCTCGACACTGCGAAGAAAGCCGAATGGGACAAGTGGATCGCCGCCACCAAGAAGCAAACGGGTGTGATCTATCAGAAGGGCATGGAGCCCACCACCACGACCACGGGTTCGGCCACCAGTACGACAGCCGGGACCGGTGCTACGGGTGCGGGAGAGACCATCACCACGGCGGCCGGTNNGGCGGCCGGTGAGACCATCACCACATCCGGTGGAGCGTCGACGACCGCCACGACTGCCGCGGCCGACACCACCACGACTGCGAAGCCGTAGGGAAGTCGTGAGGCCAGTCCGCGTCTAGCTTACTTCTGCCGCCTGAAAGCGCAAAGTCGGGCAGCAGAACGGCAAGCACGGAACCGCTACTGAATCCGACGGGACCGGGGAGACACTCCCCGGTCCCGTTTTCTCTTGCGAGGAGCCGAGCGCTCGACGGCTCCAATCCCCTCCCCTTACTTGGGCAGGCCCCGAGGGGTCGTGCAGGCGTCCCCCCGGTGCGGCAGGGGCCAGGGGGCGTGGGGTCCGTCGGAGCGTTTGGGCGCGACCCCTTGGCGCTACTGCCCTTTCTCGAAGCGGAACGTCCCCTCCGGGTCGATCACCGCCAGAAGCCGAACGATGCAGCCGTCGCCTCCCGGCCAGCGCCACGGAAAGGCCATGAACGTGCAGCGCTTGCCGGTGACCGCGTCCAGGTTCCCCCCCGCGTTCTCGATGCCGGGAATGCCGCCCTTGACCATGAGTGTCTTGTGGGCGGGCTCCCACTCGGGGAAGTCGTCCAAGGGATCCCGCCCGATCTCAGCTTTGTACTCCTCGATCAGGTGCGGGTGCGTCGGGCCGAGCCCGTGATTCACGAGTTTGGTGGCTATGGGATGATCGTTGGCTTGGCAGCCGTAGGCGACCATTCTCACCTTTTTGTCGACCAGCCACTGCGCGCCTTCTTTGTAGATGCCGGGCCCGTAGGCGAAGTACTCGTCGGTGTCGGCCCACTTGTGATGGTAGCCGGTGTTGATGACAACCACGTCGCCCTCTTGGGTCTTGGGAGAAGCGTTCTCCAGAAGTTCCGGGGTGATGACGCCCCACTTGCCCATGGGGACGGAGACACACACTCCTGGGCCAAAGAGCCGCCACAGCGGGTAGTCCGCGATGGTAGGGCTGCACTCGGTCACGTGAATAGGGGCATCCATGTGGGTGCAGCGGTGCATGATGCCTTCCCAGCTCACCTGGTAGACACCATCCCGGGCGTGGAACTTGTCGATGTCGATATCCACGCTTGGGCTCGACGGCCACTCCGGCATGAACTGGGTGAACGTGTGGCTGAGGTCATATACCTTCAGGCTCATATCCTGGTTCCTTTCGCCTTCGTGTGGACGTCTACTTGCCCGATTCGATCCGGCATTTCCCGCTGGGATCGAACATGGCGACGACCCTGACCTGACACGCATCCCCGTGCTCGAACTTCCAAGGAGTCGCGGCCAGGGTGACCCGCTTGCCTTTGACGACGTCCACGTCGCCCCCGATCTGTTCGATCGTGGGGATCCCGGCTCCCAGAAGGATCTTGTGGGCGACGTTCCAGTCCGGGTGCTCTGCCTTGGGATCCAGGCCGGTCGCCTTGGCATACTCGCCGGCAAGGCGCTTCATCTGCGGGCCTCCGCGGTGCGGACCCATCGAAGTGGCGAGCGGATGGTCGACATGCGGCGTGTCCACGCCCACCAGCTTGGGATTCTTCTGCGCAAGCCACTCGGCAGCGTCTTTCGACAGTCCCGGGGCCTCCCCGTAGTACTCCAAGCCGTCGGAGTACTTGTGGTGCCACCCGGTCACGATGATGATGATGTCGCCGTCGTTGACGGCCGGCTTGGCTTTTTCCAGATCAGCCGCCGTGATCACTTCCCAGTTCTTCTTCGGAACGTCCAGGACGGCCCCGTTGCCGAAGAACCGATCGGGCGAGATGGCGGCCAGGTCGGCGCCCTTCTGGATGAGATGGATCGGGGCATTCATGTGCGTACCGGTGTGCATCACCGTGGTGGTCCGCCAAGCTAGGACGCCATGTTGCGCGTGCTTCACGCCCCGGAGCATCTTGACATCCGCCTGCCCTGGATACGAGGGAGCGCGTTGGTCCCATTCGTGACTGAGCTCCACCATCTGCAGACCCGTGTACGGGTCCGTGGTGATCTGAGGCGTGGTCATGTGCTTCCACCTCTTTCGGGTAGGAGTACCACAATGTGAAATGACTATACCACAAGCGCTCCCGTACTTGGTGAGATGAGGGCGGCGCAGAACCTTCTTCGGTCGCGGTGGATCGCTAGGAGTAAGGAGGCCATGGGCCTCCACGCGATCAGGCTTCTAGGAAGTGGGTGACGAGTTGGTCGAAGCTGTCGAAGCACAAGGGTTCGCCTTGGACGTCGCCAAAACCGTAGCGCGCGAAAGCGAAACCGACCCCCGCCCCCGCGGCGGCTTGCTGATCGCCGAGTGTGTCTCCCACGTAGACGGGGTCAGCCAGGTTGTGCCGGCGCTTCAGGCGCCGGAGCATAGCCGGTTTCTCCGCCCCGGAACAGCCGTGGCAATCCCAGCCCGCGAAGCACTCACGGAGGCCGCTCAGTCTAAGGAAGGCCTCCAGATACCAGTCGAGGCAATTGCTCACTACAAACAGCGGGTGCCGTGCTGCCAAACGGACCACGCCCGTGGCCACGCCCTCGTACAGCACGCCGCCTTGCCTCTCGACAACCTCGCGCTCGCACGCGTCGAACAGGCGGGCGACCTCCGCGGGCATGGGACACAGCTCGGGAAGGAGGATCTGGAAGCACTCCGCGGTCGGCTTGCCCGAGACAGTCCGGATGGCCTCGGGCGTGACCCGCTCTGGGATTCCCAGCCGCTCGGCCGCCGCGTTCCAGCCCGCCGCGGATGCGGCGGCGGCGTCCCATAGGGTACCGTCGAGGTCGAAGATGAGCGAGTCTCGGGTCACGCATTGCATGTTAGCGTGACCCGAGAACTCGGTTTGGGACTGTCTATGTTGCGACCGGTGAGAGCCCAGCCGTCAAAGAGCCAGATATGCCTTGCGGATGTGGTCGGTTTCCCTCAGATACGAGCACGCGCCCTCGAGCACCAGATGGCCGTTTTCTAGAACGTACGCGCGGTCTGCCACGGATAGGGTCTGGCGGACGTTCTGCTCCACGAGGAGGATCGTAATCCCTTCGTTGTGCAGCGATTTCAGTATCTGGAAGATCTCCGCCACGATCAACGGAGCCAAACCATTGGAGGGCTCATCGATGATGCACATCGTGGGCTCCGACATGAGGCCCCGGCCCATGGCCAGCATCTGTTGCTCGCCGCCGCTCAGGGTCCGGGCGAGCTGGTTCTTACGCTCCTCGAGCCGTGGGAACAACCCGAAGACCTTCTTCATGGTCTCCGCGCGATGCTTCCACGAGCGTCTGGGATACGCGCCCATCTCTAGGTTCTCGCGAATCGACATCTCGGTGAAAAGCCTCCGGCTCTCCGGGATATGTGAAAGGCCCATGTCGACGATGTGGTTCGGCGACATGTGCTCGATCATTTTGCCCATGAAGCTGATGTGGCCGGCGGTCGGTCTCAAGGCGCCCGAGATTGTCCTCAGCAACGTCGTTTTGCCGGCGCCGTTGGCACCTACGAGCGCCACAAACTCCCCTTCGTCCACCTTGAGAGACAGATCCCAGAGGACTTGCGTTCTCCCGTACCCTGCACTGACACCCTCAACTATCAACATCGCATTCTTCCCCAAGGTAGACTTCGATCACTTTCGGGTTGGCAGCGACTTCGGCGGGCGAGCCTTCGGCCAACTTCCGCCCGTAGTCGAGAACGATGATGCGGTCGCTGACCTGCATGATCGCCTGCATCACATGCTCGATCATGATCACGGTGATACCACGCGACCGGATCTGCACAATGTCACCCATGGCCTCGGCCACCTCGGTGGCAGTGAGGCCGGCCATGAGCTCATCGAGCATCAAGAGCTCGGGGCCGCTGGCAAGAGCGCGGGCGACCTCAAGCCGCTTCTGGTTGGCGAGAGTAAGGTCGCCGGCGAGGACGTCCTTGAGCGGCAGCAGGTCCACGAATTCAAGCGCCTGCTCGGCCTTCTTCTGCGCCTCTCGAGAGCTGATCCGATGGCCGGTGCCGAACAGCGCGCCGACCATCGCGTTGCGGACTACGGGCACGTGCGGGAAGATCTTCACCGTCTGGAACGTGCGCGCAATGCCCATCCGGCAAATCTTGTGCGCCTTAAGTGGAGTGATGTCGACTCCCTTGAACGTGATCTTGCCCGGCTTCGGCTTAAGCGCCCCCGAGATGAGGTTGAAGAGCGTGGTCTTGCCAGCCCCATTCGGACCGATCAGGCCCACGATCTCACCCTGGTCTACATAGAAGTCGACCTCCGACACGGCGGCAAGCCCGCCGAAATGCCGGGTGACGCCTTCACCTTCAAGCAGGTGCATTGCGGCCTCCTCTTGACTTGACCCATGCCAACCGGCATGCGATCAAGAGAACGGTTATCCAGCCAAGGACTGGGATGCAGTAGCAGGTGATGGCGAGACGCCGAGTCAACGGTCGATCGCCTTTCACCAGACGCCACCAGTCCATCGCCACTCCCACGATGCCATTCGGCATGAAGACGATGGAGAAGATCAGAACCACGCCGAAGATGAGCATGTAGAGATCCTGGAACCGAGTGATGAGCAGGTCCCCGATGTATGTGAACAGGCCGGCGCCAATCACCGGGCCGACCAAGTTGCCCATGCCGCCGAACATGGCCATGAGTACAGGCCAGAAGGAGTTCTGCAGGGCGAAGGCAATATACGGGTCGATGTAGGTACGGCGCGTGGCGATGATGGCCCCGGCCATCCCCATGAAGAGCGCGCTCACCGCAAAGACCAGCACTTTTGTGCGGACCACGTCGATACCGCTGTGCGCAGCTGCTTCCTCGTGCTCCCCGATGCTCTGCAGGGCAAGTCCGTAGCGAGAGCGCTTGATGAGAACAGCGGCGACCACCATCCCTACCGCGACGATGAACATGGAGTAGTAGATGGCCGAGCCGCTCACCGGCACTACGAAGCGGCCCCGAGTGTGCGTCACCAGCCGCTCAACCTCCAGCACCACCGCCTGCACCAAGAGCACCAAGGCGAACGTGAAGATGGCGAAGTAGACGCCCCTGAGCCGAAGGGTGAGAGCCCCCACCGCTACAGCAACGACGAAGCCCAGGATCCCGGAGATGACTATGGTCGCCGCGAAGGGTATCCGGCTGCTGAGCACCGCGGCCATGTAAAACCCCAACCCGAAGAAGGCGGCTGTGGCCAAGGACATGTACCCCGTGGGTCCGGAGAACAGCACCCAACCGACGGTCAGCACGACGAACTTAAGGATGTCGGTGAATAGGGTGAGCCAGTATCCCTGGGTAATCCTCGGCACCAGCGCGAGCAAGACGATGGCGACCACGATGAGTACGCCGCCCAGGATCCTGCTCGGGGTGAACGCCGCGGCGAAACCCGACCTGTTCTTGATTGCGTGAGTGTCTTTCATCTACTTACCCATGATCCCTTTAGGCCTGGCCAGGAGCCCCACGATGAAGATCACGTAGAACGCGATCATGGTCCAGGACGGTTGGAAGTACGTGACGAGCGCGGAGACCAGTCCCAGAATGACACCACCTATCATGGCTCCGGAGATACTGCCAAGGCCTCCCAGCACGACCACGACTATGGCGATCACCGTGTACCCGAGCCCCATTGACGTCTGGATGCTGAGCAGCGTGCTGATCAGCGTGCCGGCGATGCCCGCCAGAGCTACGCCCAGGCCAAAGCAAATGGCCAGCACCGAATGGATGTTGACCCCCATGAGTCCGGCCGTCGCCGGATCCTGCGCCGAGGCTCGTATGGCTTTGCCGAGACGTGTGCGGGCGAGGAAGAAGTAGAAGGCCGCGCCCAGCACGATGACGAAGCCCAACGCGGCCAGACGGTTGACGGGGATCTGCGCTCCCGTGACGACCCTGTTGAGAAAGGAATAACTCTGGTTGTTCGCGCCCCAGATGAGCCGCGCTAAATTCTGCACGATGTAGTAGAGCCCAAACGAGGCGAGCAAAGACTTGCCCTCGAATACGTCGATCGACGGTGAGGTGTCCATGAGACGCCGGAAGAGCGTCGAATGCAGCACCCAGCCGAACACGAAACAGATTGGACCCGTGACCACGACCGACACGAGCGGGTTGAGATGGGCGGAGCCAAGCAACCAGAACGTGATGAAAGCGCCGACCATGATGAACTCGCCG
>PMIZ01000519.1 GCA_003157225.1 Actinomycetota bacterium
CCGCCGCCGCCGTAGCCACCGCCGGTCCGAGGCGCGCGAGCCACCTGTTCCTTGGCCACATCGACTTTGAGAGCGCGGCCGTCCACCTGGGTGCCGTCAAGCGCCGCTTTGGCCTTCTGAGCCTCTTCGGCTGAACCCATCTCGACGAAACCGAAGCCTTTAGGGCGTCCGGAATCGCGATCGGTGATTAGGTTCACCGAGGCCACCTCACCGTGCGCCTCGAAGAGTGTCCTGATGCTTGCTTCGGAGGTCTCATAACTGAGGTTGCCCACGTACAGTTTTGCTGAATTCACTACAGCCTCCATGAATGGAGTTACATTGCGACAAACGAGAGGGAAGGACTGGAGACTGAGCGAGGAGGTTGAGAGCTCGGCGCCGCGCCTGAAGCACATTCCTTAACGAATGCTTGTTATCAGTATACCACGCCGCCGCCGACGCGTCGCGTCCCCAAGGCCGGCGCGTGATAGAGTTAGAACGTAGAAGGTGCGTAGCATTTGCCTTCCCGTCCCGCCATTTGCCGCACATTCAATCCCGGACACTCAAGAACCCCGGGGAGAGTCGTTTCCACCAGCGGAATGTGCCGTCCGCCCGAATCAGAGAGAAGGGAGGCCACAGGTGAGCAGCCAGAAAGAGGTGCGCTACGTGGTTTCTCGTCTGAAGGACCCGCAGGATCTCGAAAGCGCCCGGGAGCCGATCGGCTGGCACCCTTTCCTGGATCTTGCCAAGAAGCATGCCGACCGCATGGGCGCCGGCACTTGTGTCGATGCGGAAGGGGGAACCTACCACCTTGACGGGCCATACAGGCGGCGCGGCCAATGGCAAGCGGAGTGGACCAACCGCAACCTCTATCAGGGCGGAAAGAAGCGAAGCCCCGCGCCCGGAATCTAGGACTGGCGGAAGAACCAAGTCGCCTGCTGTTTGAAGGCCGCCGCCAACCGGCGGAACTGCTCCATGCCCGTCTCCCAGATGTCGATCATGTCCCTGCGGGGCGCGCTCGGCAGCTCAGCCTCGTCCTTGTTCACCCCGGCCTGCCACAGAGCTGCGTAGACCCGAGCGAACAGCATCGAGTTCTTGCGAGAGCTGAAGTTGCTCACCAGGCAGTATAGGGGATTGCGCCCGGCAAGCAGGTTGTGGCCCACCCGATTGAGGATATTCACGGTCGAGTAGAAGGTCCTGTTGCACTCGGTCATCTCCTGAATGATCTGGTCCATGTTCAGGTATTTGTAGCGCGCGACCGGGTAGTTGAGCGTGTAGTACTTCCAATCCTCGGGGAAGTTGTCCAGCCCGATTCTGTTCTCCGCCTTGAGCTGCTTCCATAGGCGCGTACCAGGCAATGGAGTGAGGAATAGCACATTCATGTTGTCAACCCCGTAGCGGTCGGCCGCCTCGGCGATCAACGTCCCCACGCCGGGGCGATCGGAGTCGAGTCCCATGATGAAGGAGCCGACCACCAGTAAGTTGTGGCGACGGATGCGCTCTACCGAGGCGGGGATGTTGCGCCCGACGAGCATAGCCGATTTCTTGCCCAGCTCAGGAAGGCCCTCGGGCGTTACCGATTCAAACCCGATGAACAGACCCACGCAGCCGGCCTTCTCGGCCAAGGCAAGCAGTTCCTCGTCGTCGGCGAAGTTGACGGTGGTCTGGCCGATCCAAGCCTTGCCGGTGTCCGCCTCGGCCAGAGCGCGAAAAAGTTCCTTGGCCCGAGCGATATGCTCCGGCTTGCGACCGATGAGGTTGTCATCCACGATCAGCACCCGAGCCTCGGGGATCGACTTGAACTCCTCCACCACCTGAGAGATGGGCCGTTGGCGATAGCTCGCCCCGTTGAACTGGGTGACGCTGCAGAAGCTGCAATTGAGCGAACAGCCCCGGGTGGTCTGGATGGAGCCAAAGGCATATCCGTCGGGGAGGAGGTCGTGACGAGCAGGGACGATCTGGTCCATGGCCGCCCGACCGCCGGCGTAGCCGGGCTTCAGACGTCCGGTCTGCAGATCCTCGAGCACTTCCGCCCATACCGCTTCCGCCTCGCCGGCCACGACGGAGTCCACGTGCGAGCTTGCCTCCGCCATGCACATGGTGGCGTGAATGCCGCCCATGACCACCGGGACGCCCCGGGCTCGAAAGCCTCGGGCGATCTCGTAGGCCCTGGGTGCTTGCGATGTGAAGGCGGTGATGCCGACCGCGTCGGGCTGAGGCAGAGCCTCGTAGTCGATGGAGGCGAGGTTCTCATCAAAGATCGAGACGTCCCAGTCGGGGGGAGTCAGACCGGCCAGCACCAAGAGTCCAAGTGGCTTCCACAAACGATAGCGGTTCCAGTAACTGCTTCTGTTGAGGGACATGCTTACGAGCGGGTTGGATGGGTTGACCAGGTAGAGAAGCATTCCGTCTCCAGACCATGATGGTTACGGCGGTATCGACTGGGAGACTCTGCTTGGCATTGCGGACAACGCTAGGCGAAGGCAAAGATCCAAACCGGTCCCCGGGGGTTTGGATTCCCGCGCCCTAGCTGCTCACGAAAGAAGCATAGCATCTCTCCCGTGTCGGACGGACAGTGAGGGTAGGGTGATAGACTAGGATCATTCTACGGATCCGCGCCTTGTGATCCCCCCAGAGACTCCGCTACAGCTGACACGCGAGAGAGGACACCGTCCTATGAGAATCGAAATCCGCGAGGCAGAATCATCGACGTCCGAGCGGCCGCTGTGGCTCTGGCGGGTGTGGTGCAACGGCCGCATGTCCCAAGGGTTCAGTCCGACCGAAAGGGACGCAAGCAACCAGGCGAAACTCGAGCAGTCCCGCCTCGGGCACTGCTGGGAATCAACATCTCGGGGGCTCCGGTGATCGAGGCCTAGTCCCGACTCGGCCCAACGCCCTTAGACATCGTATCCGCTGCGGCTGAGCGCGGTGGCATGCCGCTTCTGGCGGGCTTCGCGCCGACGGACAGCCTGGTCGTCTTCCTTGAACACTCCGCTCTCGGGTCGCCAACGATCCACGGACACGGTCTTGCCGTACCACATGTCGGTGGTGAGCCAGAGGGCCTGCGTCTCTCCGCCCACTACCACCACGTCGATCTTCTCCGGTGACGTGTAGGGGGCGATCAGCTCGTCCTTGGAGAGCTTCAACCACGAAGCGAACGGCTCCATTCCGGCGCGGGCATTGGGCTCCACCAACGAATAGACCACGTCCGATCCCCAGAATTGGCCCACGCTCATCTTGAAGTTCTCCGATAGATAGGCAGAAAGCTTGGCCGGATCATCGAAGCCCTGCTCCTTCAAGTGATTTGCAACCAGCGGGTCCATCACCAGTGTCAGCGATCCCCTCAGGCAAGGGAACGCCTGCATGATGATGAGCATCTCCTCCTGCGCCGGGCGGCAGCATCCCGCGGCGCCCATGCTGTTGATGGCGCTCCAGCCCTGGAAGACGCTGACCGTGCTCTCGTCCTTCTTGAAGCCCTTCCGGACGTGGAACGGCTCCCATGCGCTCCGCTCCTCGTTCTCCGCGAACGTCATGTTGTTGTAGTTGAGATTGCTGCCCGTGGACCCCATGAAGGTCTCGCCCAGGCGCGCGTCGGCCAGGTTGATGGTCATCAACGTCCATGCCCGACCGATGACTGTGTTGGCTTGGTTGAACGGACTCAGGGCGCCCAAACCGGAGTTCATGCCGATCTCTTCACGGATCGGCCCATTCACGACCGCCATCCTTGAGAACGAGGTGGTCGAGCTAGGCATGGACGCTTCCTCGCTCGCAGCGAGGGCCAGAATCACCGGCAGGTGCTCCGGCCCGGCACCCGCCATTACTGCGTTCACCGCCACCTTCTCGACCGTGTACTCCAGCCTCTCCTGGTCGATGGTGATGGTCATCCGACCGACGATCTCGTTGGGGTCAGCGCCAGTCCCGGTGAGCATGCGCGCAACGCGCTCCTCTGTAGGCAGAACGATAGGTGCGCCATCCGTCCACCCGTTCTCCAGAAACAGCTGATGGAGGCTCTCCTCCTTGTCGGGCTTCAGCAGCCGGGGCCGCGGCAGGCCCCGTGTTGCTTTGGGGCTCATCTCCTCGGCGGTGAGTGGCCGGGTGAGCGCCTCGATGATCTGCGGCATCAGCGGATTGCCGGTCAGGGGATCGTCTCCCTCGACGTACCTCTGAAGCACTTCTCGCGGCCTGCCCACCAGTGGATAGGGAACGTAGCTGAAGCGCAGGTCCATGCCGTGATTCCGCGCATCCTGGGCGATGTACTCCGCAAAGCGGGCGCTGGAAAGCGGCGCGGTCGGAACTCCGTATTTGGACTCGAGCTCTCTGCAGTGAGCGGCGACACTCGCCGCACAGCCGTCTCAGCCACCCACCCCGAAGATGACGGCGTCGGCATCGCGCTTCGCGTCCTCCCACATCTGCGGTTCGTCCATGAACATGATGCCGGTCTTGTGACGAAGGACGGTCTTCACGCTGGGCATGTTGCGGGCAAACCAGGCCACCGCTTCTTCCAGAAACCCCCACCCGCCTCCAAATCCGACGTCGATCAGGTGGATGGTCTTGCCCTCGAGCGTGTCCAAACGAGGCGCAAGCGGCTTCGGCTGCACGAAGTTAGTGGGCTGACCCCTGGGATCCAACACGGTGCAAAGAGAAGCGGCGGACTTCGGTTCCATCTCTGGTCACTCTCCTCTGAAGCGCTTCGTCGCGAATTCGCGCAACGCCTCTTCCTTCTGCCGGTTCCACAGTTCGAACAGCGATTCGAAGTTATCTCCGGGACGATGCGACTCCGTCCAATATAGGATCCTTCCAATCTTCATTTCACCGCCATCGTCCTCTGCAAAGTGGTAGTGGGCGCTGGCCTGCAGCGGTCGCCAAGTCTTGCCCGATTCCTTATGCGTGAAGCACAGTTCGAACTGCACGACCGCGACCATCGAGCTGACGTCGATCGCGTAGTACTTGGGGGTGAGCTTCTCATGGATTCCCGGATGGACGAAGGTCATCAACAGCTCCGCGCGGCTGAGCGGCGGGCTGAGGAACGGCGGCGGGGTGTACATGCAGAACTGGAAGTCGTCGGAGAAGTACTTGCGGAGCTCGGCCACCGATTCAACGGCGCCTTGCTTGTTGTTGGCGTCGGCGAAGTACCCGTCCAGCCAGTTCGAGATCTCTTCGCGCGAGATATTGCTCATTGACCACGCTACTTTCTTGAGTATTCCGGCGCGAAGAACGCGTCGTAGAACACGATGGGCATCCAACTTCCTCCTAGGGCCTTCCGCCTTGCCATTTTTCCGGATACATGAAGAGCTCAGCGGCCTTCAGGGCCTCCTTCGCGGTCACCTGGGGTGTCGGGGTGTCCGGTTCCTGCGCAGCCATATACCAGCCGGCTTGGATCCCGTAGATCATCGACGTAAAAATGTGGCCCAGGGCAGCCGACGTGACGCCGGTCCGGGCAAAGGTCGGTCGGCTCTTTGCCGCCTCATCGCACAGACCATGTATGCGGCCCAGATAGCGGTGGTATTCCTGCCGAACTTGTGAGTCGATGGCCGGATCTACGCCTTCGTCCTGGCTCAAGCCGGTGGTCTCGTTGAAGCCGAAGTAGCTCAACATGAAGTTCATCATCGGCGGGTCGGCATCGTACGTCTCGAAAACCGTCTGCATGAGTCGGAGCAGCAGGTTGCGCGGGTCGGGGTCGTCCGCCTCCGCAGCGGCCAAGGCTTGGTCGATACGAGCATTGATCTCAGCCCAACAGGAAGCGTACACCGCCCGGAGAAGGCCACTCTTGCTCTCGAATATCCGCAGTACGCCGCTTTCGCTGGTGCCGGCCTTGTTGGCAATCGTCCGGAGAGGGGTACCGACATAGCCCTTCGCGAAGAAGAGCTGCTTCGCCACCCGCATGATCCGTTGCGAAACGTCTGACCCGCTGTCTACCGGCATGCTCCGCCCCTTGGTCAGAAGCCCTGGTAGCGACACTACTATCGTCGCACCGTAGCATCGCAGTGTCGAGCGTGTCAAACGCCAGCCAGGCTAGTACCTGCCGTATTCCTTTGTGAACTCGATCATTGCCTTCAAGTTCTCGGGCTTCACCTCGTCCGTGGAACTCCTCGGGCTCAGGATGAACCCGCCATCTTTGCCCACCACATCGATGAGTTTCTTGCAGTAGTCCTTCACCTCTTGCATAGTCCCCATCTGCAGAAGCGTGACCGGCACGTTGCCTTTCAGACAGAGATGTCCGCCAAGGATCTCCTTCGCCCTGAAGATATCCGTCCTGTCCAGATGTACCAGGATCGAGCCCCTGGGAAACTCGAGTAGATACTCGAGCCGCGAGTCGAAGTTGCCCTCGAAGAAGATACATGGGGTCGCTCCGCGCTCGATGAGGGACATCATCATCTTGTAGAACGTCGGCCAGTAGAAGGTCTCGAACTGCTTCGTCGACATGAAGTTGTCGGAGCCCCTCGTGTTGGTCACGAACATCCGGATCTGCCCATTCTCGTTTGGCGGCGGAAGCGGCTTCTCCAGTGACTTCTCGAGGATGAGATCGCACGCCTCGAGGAGTTTGTCGGGCTGGCGATACATGTCCAG
Source organism: Actinomycetota bacterium (assembly GCA_003157225.1). The sequence continues at coordinate 6,544 of PMIZ01000519.1, forward strand.
CATGGTGCCCTTCATCCCCCGCAAGCTGTGGGAGACAACGTCGAAGGGCGGCATCATGTCCCCTTGGTGCAACTGAGGAATCCCGTACTCCTCCATGAGTCGCTCGAATTCCGCCACCCGGTCCATGGAATTCCTGATCTCCCAGCCGGCTTTCTGCAGTCTCTTGAAGGCAGCCTCGACCTCTGGGTCGGTGACGAACATCGCCAGATTCTCGGCAGCCCAGGGCTCAAGCCATGCGATCTGGACCAACTCCGGAAGCATGGATAGGACCTCCAAACCCCCATAAACCCGCGGTAGGTGACGCCTCATCAGATAGTCGGCGGTGTTGTGCAAGAACTGGTCGTATTCGTCATCCTTCAGGCCTTCGATCTCGACGGACTGCGTTCCGCTGCTGGGATCCACACCGTGCCCCGGCCACCTTAGGATGTTGGGATCGAGATACTCCATCGCCCTGCCCGAGGCAAAGGGCTGCACGAACGACACGTCCGGCCGGAACTCGTCCAGGGTCTTTCGGTACGCCGCCAACCAAGCGTCGCTGTCGTAGTAGGCTGCGGAACACGGTATCCCAGCGTATTTGGCAACGAAGAAGCCCAACTCGCAGCCCACAGGGACACGATCTGGCATCTCGAGGCTGATTGCGGCCGTTACCCTGTGCTCCCGTTCAGAGCGCAGTTCCTCCGCAGTCTTGCCGCCTTCAAGCACTTCGACCCTCTCCTTTGCGCAGTGCTTCTTTCGGGTCGAGGTAGCGGTGATGGAAGATGCGGATACGCTTGAATTTCCCGTCTTCATCCAGATCGTACAGCACACACTGGTTCATGATGATGACGTCGCCCTCCTTCCATTGCGATCCTGGGGCGTCCGCCGGAGGAGTTCGAAAGACATGGAACTCGGTCACCAGTTCAACGCAGAACTGGTCGCCTCTAGAAAGGAATGCGCCCACGTTCAGGACTTCACGTATGTTGGCGGCAATGGCCTCGTAGTTGGCTATGAACTCCTTCGGCCCGTGGAGCGTGTTGCCTGTCAGCCCGGGTATCTGCGGGCCCATGAAGTTGTCGGGATACTCCAGCGTTACATCTGGGCGGAAGTAGCTGGTGACCTTGTCAAACCTGTGATTGTTGAAGTGGTCGCAGTACTCCAGGAATTGCTTGCGGTTCATGGCGAATTACCTCCTCTACTTCTGCTTGGATGGCTCGCGGTGTGTCAACCCACGATGTGTCCGGCTTTGAACGCCTTCGTGTAGCGCCGGCAGAAACGGTCCCGTCCGAGTATGACCTCTGTCGCCAGCAGTTCGCTCATCACTCCCGGGTCCAAGGGATCCATGATCGCCAGATCCAGGCCCGCCGCCATGGCCTGGCTGAGGAATACGCGATTCAGCACTTTGCGGCCAGGAAGGCCAAACGACACGTTGCCGAGACCAATCCCGAACCGTACCTGGGGGAATTCTCGCCGGAACGCTCTCATGGTCTCAAAGGCGACCAGCGCTCCGTCTTGACGGGTGGACACAGCAATGGCGAGAGGATCGACATACAACTGTTCATCACTCACCCCTGCAGCCCGGGTTTGTTCGACCAGGCGCCGCCCGACCCGCAGACGGCCCTCCACGTCGGAGGGGATCCCAGAATCGTCCAGAAGCAAGGCAATGGTCCCCCAGGCTCTGCCGGCGAGTAGGGAGAGAATCCCTTCCAGCCTCGATCTCTCCCCGCTCACGGAGTTGACAAGAGGCGGCCGAGCGGCCCGTTCCAGTCCTGCTGCAATGGCTTTGGGATTGGCGCTGTCCAGACAGAGGGGCAGGTCTGTCACCTCTTGGACGGTCTCCACGAGCCACGCGAGATCATCGGGCTCGTTTGCAGGAGCCGTGCCGGCGTTCAGATCCAGAAAGTCGGCCCCCGCTCCGGCCTGACGCAGCGCCATGTCCTGAACATAGCCCCGGTCGCGGTTTGCGATCGCCGCGGCTGCATCCCTAAGCGTTCCGTTGAGCTTCTCCGCGACGACCAAGAACGCGCACATCTTCACTCACTCATTCACGAATGGGGACAGTAGGCCTTGCCCGTCTCGATCATGGCTCGGAAGTTCTCCGGCTTCGTATCGGTCGGGGCGGCACAGCCTGAACTCAGGATGAAACCGCCACCCTTGCCTACGATGTCGATGAGCTTCCGGCAATAGTCGGTGACCTCCCGGGCCGACCCAAGCGAGAGCATGGCTGCAGGCACGTCCCCCATGATGCACATGTGGCCCTCGAGGATCTCCTTGGCCTTGAAGATGTCGCTGAGCCCGTCGAGCTCGAGAACCAACTTCCCGGCCGGAAGCTCCAGAAAGTACTCGAAATACCGCGTCCAGTCACCGTCGAAATGCAGGTTGATGAGTATTCCCTCGTCGGCGATCCGCTCCACCCCCGCCTTGAAGTAGGGCCAGAAGAACCTCTCGAAGTTCTTCGGTGAAAGATACGTGGGAACGCCTGAGGCGAGGCATATGGTGATGGGCTCGCCGCCTGTGCTCTCTCTCAAGGCCTTGAAGTTCGCGATGCCTTGGGGCAACTGCTCGGTCACAATGGCCTCGATCGCCGCGACGACGGCGTCCGGACGACGGTAGATGTCGGTTATCAGGCCTTTGATCGAACGCGTAAGCGAGATATCGTCCAGACCGAAGCCGGCACCCCCGCCGGTATAGACAGAGACCCCTCTATCCCGCCAGTAGCAGATGCTCTTCTGGTCCGCAGCCTCGATCTCGCCCAGACGAGCAGCGAGCTGCTCCGGCGGCACCAGGTAGCCCAGGCTTGGGTAGACCTTGACGAGGTATGCGTTCCACCCATGATCCTGGATGAAGTCGTAGTCCTCGACCTGCATGACGACCCGCTCGTCCGCCTGCCACAGCTCATTCTCGCCCAGTTCACGTCCGGGAAGCTTGCCCGCCGCCCCGAACATCGCAAAGCCGAGGTCGTTTATCGGGACGGCAGGCGCGCTCATCGCGTCCCAGCCGCCATACTCGTCGAAGTTACGCGCGACCACGTCTCGGGCGATGTCGAAGTCCCGCACCACATCCGCCATCGTGAACGCCGAATGGCGCGCAGCGAAGTTCTCGGCGAGGGGCACGATCGGCACCCGGTCGACGGGCTGAAGCGCTATCGCCGCTTCGATTCGCTCGCGACCCGTCATCTCAGCCATCTTCACGTTCCTCAGCTACCCAGCGGTCGGCGATGGCCACAGCCGACTGCGCGTCCTTCCCCAAGGCATCCGCCCCGACGTACACACGCACGCTCTCGGTGACGGGAGCTCCGCCGATCATGATCTTCACCGAGGGACACTGCTGCCGCAGGGCCTCGATGGTCTCCTTCATGGGATCGAAGGCGATGGTTAGCAATCCGGAAAGACCAACGATCGAGGCTCCCGAGGTGCGAGCGCCTTCAACTATCCATTCCGCGGGCACATCCACACCCAAGTCGAGCACCTCGTAGCTGGCCCCTTGCAGCAGGCTGACCACGATGTCCTTGCCGATATCGTGGATGTCGCCCTTGACGGTAGCCATCACGATCTTGCCTTTGGGTTCGACTCTCTGGCGGGCCCCAAGTCGAGACGAAATCATGCCGGCGATCTGCTTGAACAGCTCCCCCGACATCACCAGGTCGGACAGAAAGTAGTCACCGCTCTCGAATTGCTGTCCCACGAAGGACATGCCCTCTCGCGCATCGGCCAGGAGCTCCAAAGGATCGGCGCCCAAGTCGAGCTCAGCCTCGACTATCTCAAGAGCCCGCTCCTCCTCAAGGTCACCAACGGCCTTGATCAGTTCTTCCCTCATCTTCACCTGCCCCCGATTCCCGTGATCGAGCGGAATGTTGCCCCCAGCGCCGACGGCCGTGACGCCTCGAGGAACCCCTCCCGTCCTTGTAGTTGCGCTACTATCCCACTATTGCGAGTCTGTGGATGATTGTCAAGCTCACCCTGTTCGACGCCGAGAGACCTCTCTGGTC
>PMIZ01000530.1 GCA_003157225.1 Actinomycetota bacterium
GCTATCGAATCCGCCTATGTCGATGCGAGAACCTTCGACCCGACCGTGGCAGGCATGCTGCCCGCCGATGTGAAGGCCATCGAGCCGTCCATCACCTTTGTAGTGCTTGCTGCCGCGAACACCGCCCCGACCGCTCTAGTATCCGCGAACACCGTCAACTACACCGGCACGGCCACCACCTATGCTGTAGGCGCAGTGTCGGCCTCCGGTAAGACCTTTGGGGTCGCTGTCGACAAAGCCGTGGGCAACACCTTCTACGTCGCTGGCGTAGCCAAGCCCTGGTAGACACTCCCACGATCGCCGAGTTCTTGGTCGCAGTGTAGAGTCTGAGCCAAGAAGCTGTGGAAAAGTCGCAGGGGCAACGGGTCCCACATTGGTCCCGTTGCCCCTGTGTTCGTGATGAGGACTGTTGAGCACGAGGGTGACATGGTGAAATCGGGACGTGATCAGAGTGAGCATCGCCGCGTTGGGGCAATCGTCCGGCGCCTGGGACGTGTTATGTGTGTGACCGTCATAGGCATAGGTGTGCTCTCAACAGTGGCATGGGGCTGCTCCGACGCCCAACGGACCGCCGCAACGTTGATACGGCGCGGCGACCTAGCGGGCGCCGAGGCCATCTACAGGGAGCTCGTCGCCACAGATCAAACCGATGCAAAGGCCTTGAACGGGCTCGCCATGACCCTCATGCTCGAGCACAAGTACGTTGAGGCTCTACCTTTCCAGGAGCGTGTCATCGCGGCCGATCCAAAGGACGTTCAAACCCGCGTCGAACTAGGCTTCAACTACTTGAACCATCAGAATCGCCCTAATGACGCGGTGAGAGTGCTCAAGGAGGCTGCCGCGCTTGACGGCAGCGCCAAGAACCTGACCTTCCTGGCGCAAGCGCAGGCCGCGGCCGGAAAGACCGACGAGGCGGAACAGAGCCTGAGGCTTGCACTGAAAGCGGATCCGAAGTATGCGTACTCCTACACCGTTCTCATCGGGCTTCTCGAGAAGAATCTGCGCACTGCCGAAGCGGCTGAGGTTAGAGACTTGGCGGCGTCCCATGGCGTGCAGGTCAAGGCCGAGCAGCCGTCCCAGTAATGAAAGACCTCGGAAAGGAGGTGGAAAGCATGGCGGGAGTACTTAGTGAACGGTCCCGAAGCCAGCAAGGCTTCACTCTGATCGAGCTCCTGGTGGTGATTATCATCATCGCCATCCTGTCCGCTATAGCTATTCCATCTTTCCTCGGTCAACGCGAACGTGCAAATGACACGGCCGCGTACAGCTTGGTACGTAATGGTCTTACGGTGATACAGACCGCGTTCGTGGAGACCGGGAACTACACCCTCATAACGGCTGCGACGCTGAACGGTCTGGACAGTACGATGACGTGGGTAACTAATGGCCAGGATCTCGTGAGCACCACGCCACCCGGTATCACGGCCGTGGTCGCAGCAAACGCCACACAGGGGCAGTTGGCCTTCTACGCGCAATCCCCCACAGTTATCGATATCGCCAGCAAGAGCGCGAGCGGCAACTGGTTCGGCATCCAGATAGACACCGTCAATCTCAACCAGAGCGGCTACGTCAAAGTCAAGATGATCAGCGGAAGCGCCAATCTCGGCTGGTAGCCGTGTGACGTTCGGAGCGCGGCGGGTGGNNCGCTCCACTTGTTCTCCACCACATCCCGCCAGGCTACAACTAAGGGCCTTCCTTTCTTCGCCGGGACTCCCTGTAGCCTGCTTGGCCATGGACCGGCGTCTTCACATCCTGCATCTCAACGACGGACACAGCCTGATCGAGCTGCTCGTTGTCGTCGCGGTGCTAGGGGTCTGTCTCGCAGCGGGGAGTGTCGTGATGGCAGGATACCTGGGCACCCAGCAAGCGAGGGGGGCGGCGCAGAGCCTGCAGGCCGCTGCCGCCACGGCCCAAGTGGGAGTTCTCTGGAACCAGAACGCCAGCGAGGTCAGGTACGACTCTGGGAGGGTATCCGTCTCGCAGGACGGCGCTAATGGCATGGGCGCGCTAGACGTGTCGACGGCCAGTGTCGCCGTGAGTACGAATCTCGCGCGCTGGCTTCACGGCGCGGGCGTGTCTGTGACCTTCGGCCAGGGCTTCGCGTCGCCGGACGGAGGAGGATCGGTCTATTTCCAGGTCCTGGAGAGCAAATACCGTGTGACCGTGCGGCCGGAGAGCGGTCTCACTGTGAGGAGCGTAGTGGAGCCTTTGCCATGACAGGTCTGTTCGCACCTCAGAAGAGCGGGCGGGGTATGGCGCGCTCGGAGGCGGCAGCCGGGTGGATCCTATTGGAGATTCTCGCGACCCTCGTGCTATTGAGCCTCGTGATCGGGCCTCTGGTCACGGGGCTGATATCCGCCGTGGACCGAGCCGCAGCGAGCCGAGCAGAGATAGAAAGTGGCTCTTCGGACGATACCGTGCAGGGCGGCGTGGCGACGGATACGGGTGCCAGCGCTTGGGAGTGGGGACCACGTGTCGTGTCGGCCGTGTGGCACCCCGGGCCCGCGCTCGAGACAAGGGTCGCCACGCGGGTTGGCGGCGCCGGCGGTCGGGGGCTGGTGGGGATTTGGATCGATGGCTGGTTTCGCGGAGAAGAAAGCCCCGACGACAAAGGCCTGTTGACTCTGAAGGCCGACTGTTTCGCCGGATCGTTCGGCCAGGAGCTCATTCTGCGGGTTCGAGAAGACGATGGCTGCTGGGGGCCACCGTGGCGGCTGGTGGTGCCGGACGCGTATGAGACGTTGGCCGTGACCTCGCCGGCGGCCGGAAGAGAATCGGTCCTTGCCAGTGCCGAGATCGAGTCGTATACGGCCGTGCATGTGCCAGGCAGCGCGAATCCTCGAATCGAGATGTCAGGCAGTTCCATGCGCTTGCTGTTCGACTCGCTGGCTTTCCCCCTATTCCTGACCCCGGCTGATCCGGGGGACAACGACTTGGTCGTGGACGGTCAGCGGCAGTCCTGGTTGATGGAGAACGGCCGTGCGCTGGATCTCTACTTCTAGCTCAGGTGAGAGCTGGTTGGATGGCTTCACCCTCATCGAGCTCCTGGTTGGGCTGGCGATTGCGCTGTCGCTCGCTTGTGCGATCGCGCCTTTGTGGCTGTCCCTCGAGAGGGCCGGTGCGAGCGAGGCCGAACGTACCATCAGCCAAGTCCAGGGTAGAGTAGCCACCGCTCGTCTCGAGCGCGATCTGCGACTTGCCGGAGCGGCCGGCTGCCTCTTTCTGACGACCTGTCCGATCTTGGAGGCCTCCCCGTCGCAGGTGGTCTTTCTGGAGCGAGGGGCCCAAGGCACAGCGCCTGCAATCATCGAGTGGGAGATCGCCAACGGTTCGCTGATGCGACGGGTGGGTCGGTGTCCGGCGTCGCGCCCGTCGGCGTTCGCCCACTCGCTGTATGACGACAACAAGACGATGCTGGAACAGTTGCAGCCGGGGAGCAAGCTGGCCTACGTGGTCGACGGTGTGAACGTCTCCGGCTCCGTGACTGCTGGCGATCTGGGTCTCGTCGATTCGGTGGTGCTCAACATCGTCGCAGATCCATCGCCAGGACCGGGCGATGTGCAGATCAGCACTATCGCGCGGGTGGCGCGATGAGGGGCCGCGGCCGTCAATCCCGGCCCCCGAGTCTGCAGGCCGGTTCGGTGCTGATGCTGACCCTCTTCGTGTGTCTCGCCGTCGCCGTGGTCATACAGACACTGGCCGCTGTGACGTTGTGCGCCGAGCGGGCGCTGGCCGATGAGCAAACCGGACGGGAGCTGATGGCCGAGAAAGACGAGGGGCTGGCATGCCTTGGCAAGCAGGCAATGACGAAATGGGGCCCACAACCCTGGAGTGACTTGAAGGAAGAACCGAACCGAGTGGAGGGTTACCTATCACAGCTGGGCACCAGCGGATGGGTCATGGAAGCGGCTACTCGTCAGGACCAGGCGATATCGCCGATGACCATCTCGGCCTGGATCGAGCGAGGCCGGGATGGGATCGACCTGCCGCTGGCGGCGGTTGTTGCAGGGGGCCTTCGGGCCTGTTTGGGGCGGGAGCTCGAGTGGGTTGATTTGGACCAATCGGACGAGGAGGTCACAACGTCAGTCTGCGTGGTCAATGCGCCGGACGGCCCTCTGCTCGGCGCCGGGTGCGCGCTGGAGAGGCTCGCGGCGGAGTGGAAGCTCGATCCCGGTTGGCAGCAACTGCTTGGCGAGGGTGTCGTGGTGGGACCACGCGTGCTCAACCTTAATGGCCGGAGCCAACAGACCCTTTCAGTCGCGGACGAACTTGTCAAGCCGATCGGTGTCAATGGCGCGCTTCGACAAACCGGGGATGCTGTTGCGGGAGCAAGCGCGGAGTCGGCAGTGCTGGTGCTTGTTCTGGGCGGCGCCGACCTCGACGCCCGCAACCTTGGCGACTTCTACGGCGCGATCGTTGTCGACGGCGGCTCCATTCGGCTCGATGGCACCACGCTCCACGGTGCCCTCTTTGTCACCGACACAGTCGATCTGGGCGGCACTGGGCGCGTGCTTTTCTCGCGGCCGGTCCTTCGCTGGGCCACCGACCGTTCCCTGGACCGCACCCGCTTGGTTCCCGGCACGCGTTCCGAGGGCACGAAATAGGGAGGCGAAGGTATACTCGGCGGCATGGGAATAGGGGACAGCCGAGCGGACGAAGCTACTCTTTGGCGGGGCAGGCGCGAACGCCTGCGTCTTGCTTGCCGTGAATGCGAGGTCATCTGCGAGCGAGTGGTCTATCCCTGGCACTGCTTACGCTCCGGATGTGATTGCGTCTATTCCTATGAAGACCAGGACACCATGTACTTCGGGTGTCTGCACAAGGTGTTCGCTTCGGAACTCGACCTGGCGGCATTCTGCGAGCACGCGCGCGAGTCCGTGCCGAAGCCGAAGACAGGCAACGCCGACAACGACCGGAGGTGCGGAAGGGTCAAGGCCGCGGATCCCTACGGGGCGATCAGGGTGACGAGAACGCCTCGCCCGCAGTGCGTGGTGCGTGTTGAGCAGGCCTACGACGCAGTCTCTACTAGCAGCTGCTGCAATCCCACCTTCTTTCATCATCCGTCCGCCCCGGCGGAAGACACCATGCGCTTGACGGCAAAGCCCTCGGACGAAGGAGCTAGCAGGAGCGAAGGAGACTCTGGCGCTAGGAACTGATTCTTGGAGGCCGCTTGGACCTACAGCTCGTGTTTCTCGGCACCGCCGGGGCCACTCCGACAGTCGACCGCGGCTCCCCCGCCGTGCTGCTGATTCGCGGGGGTGAGCGGATCCTCATCGATTGCGGGGAGGGCACCCAGCGGCAGCTTATGCGGTCGGTGGGCTTGGCCCGCATCGACACGATCCTTCTGACCCACCTTCACGGCGACCACTACCTGGGGCTGCCAGGACTGCTCAAGACCTACAGCCTGCTCGGCCGTGAGGAGCCGCTGTTGCTATTTGGCCCCAGTGGCCTCTATGAGTTGCTCCGGGACGCCGAGCGCCTCGTTGGCCGGCCGCGTTTCCCGTTTCTTGTCGAGGAGGTGAGCCCCGGTCCGGTGCTGGAGACCGAAGACTATTGGCTGCGGACTGCCCAGACGGTTCATGGGTTGCCGGGTGTGGCCTGGTGCCTGGAAGAGAAGTCGCGTCCCGGGCTCTTCCATCCGGAGCGCGCGGCGGAGCTCGGAATGACTGCGGGTCCGGATTTTGGCCGCCTGCAACGCGGCGAGACGGTGGTCTCGGCGGCCGGCCGCGAGGTGCGGCCGGAGGATGTCATGGAAGGATCGCGGCAGNNAGATCGTGGTCACCGGCGACACTCGGCCTGCCGCGGAGGTGATTGAGCTGGCCCGCGGTGCCTCCGTGCTTGTGCACGATTCGACGTTCGGGTCGTCAGAGCGCGAGCGGGCACTGGAGACAGGCCACTCCACCGCTCGGGAGGCCGCCGAGGTGGCTCTTGCCGCCGGTGTGGGCACCCTCGTGCTGACCCATATCAGTTCGCGGCATACCTGGAAAGAACTCCGCGATGAGGCCCGGCTGTTCTTTCCGAGCGCCCTACTTCCTCGAGACTTCGACACGCTTGTGGTGCCCTATCCGGAGAAGGGCGAGGCGCGTCTCGAACGGGTATAATCGCGTCTCGCCCAAGCCCACGTAGCTCAGGGGATAGAGCACTGGCCTCCGGAGCCAGGTGTCACAGGTTCGAATCCTGCCGTGGGCATGTTCAAGCGCGGGTGGGCATGGTAGGACAGGGGCGTGACTTGGAGGTGCAGTGGCCAAGAAGAAATACGACCCGCTCTGGGAGATCGTCCACGAGAAGGTGGCCTTGCAGGGGCAGGAGCCCGATCTTGACGCTCGTTGCCCCCATTGCAACGTCACACTTCACCTCGGTGCTCGCGCGGACGAAGGCTGGCGCATCACCTGTGGTCTGTGCGGGAAGACCTCGGAAGTGGTGTCGGACGGTCACGGACCGAGTCTGAAGCCGCTGCCGCCGACGTAGCTCGGCCAGTCGGATCCGACTGCAAGCTACCCATGTCAAGCCGGCGAGCGCACGGCGTCCGTCGCGGGATCCTCGCTAGTATCTTATTACCGGTCTGCCGAGGTCGGCCTTCAGCGTGCCGAGAGCAGGATCGAGGTCCTTGGGCGCGGAGACGGTGGTGGGGTCACCGTCGGAGACATACCGGAGCCCGGGATGGTCCTTGAACTTCTGTATGGCGTCGACGATGTAGTTGGCACTGCCCCTGATGCGGGGGATGTGGTAGGGGTTGAAGTCGCCGGAAAAGGGAGAGGCGCACACCCTCTCGGCGATTGACACGGCGGCGTCGTAGCCGTAGGCATTGCCGTTCTTGTCGGTGCCGCTCTTCAGGATGTCCTCGTTGGAAGGGTAAACGCCATAGGGTACTGAGAGGCTCGTAACCTTGTAACCGCCACCGATCAAGTTCTGAAGCGTGGTCTGTGATTCAGCCAACTGTGAAACGGCGAGCGCGGTGGATGCGGTCTTGAGGTTGAGATGAGTGATGGTGTGGCTGCCCACCTCATAGCCCCACTCCACGAGATTACGGAGCTTCTCCTGCTTGCGATCCGGCTGGCCCCAGAGGACGCGCTCCTTCGGCGTGACGTCCAGGAGCGGAAAGAAGGAAGCTCGAGCGGCCCAACCGCCCGCCTGTACCGCGGCCTGCAGGATGCCAACCGCGCAGTCGGGGTCAAGGCTGCCATCATCGAGGATGCGGTACTGTCCGGGGCTCGAATCGTCAAACGTCAAGACCACCGGAGACTTGCCTGCCGGGATGTCGATGTTCCCGGAAGCAAGATCGCGCACGTTGATGGGATAAAAGCCCTCAGCCTTGAGCAGAGCGATGTCCTTGCGGAAATTGTCCGGGGTACGAGTCCACGTGCCCTCTGTGGTATCGAAGAGGTGGTACATGATGACGAGCACCTGGCCCATCTCGTTCGCACCTATGGTGCGGGCTCGCTCAGCCGTCATTGGCTGCCCGGGAAGGGAAGTCCCTTCGGTCTGGACAGTGGAGGGTGTGGTGGTGCTGGCGGCGTTGGCCACGGAACGGGGGGTGGCCGTCCCACCTCCGCCGAAGGCGAGGCCGCAAATCAAGCCTACAAAGCCCCCGACCGCCAACGCGGTGATGAGGAAGCGCAGAACCTTGTCTCTCCGCATATCGCGGGTAGTGTATCAGACCGCTCTGGTAAACTATCCGGCAACATGGCCCAGGTTTACTCCAGCAGGACTTCGCGGCACTCCGGGCCTGTCAGCCGGCGCAAGGGGGTGAGGTCGCGCATGGCGTTTATCGCCATCGTGGCGATTGTCGCGTTCGCTGTCGGTTTCATCCTTCTTTGGTCTCTCGGCAGCTGGATCGTGGGAGGCGCGGGTTTTCCGTGGAGGTCCGCAGAGACCGCTGCCGCGGTCACCCACGTTGAGATCTCTAGTCCACCGGACTACACGGTGCAGCCGCTCATGGACCTAAGCGCTCTGCGCGATCTCTCGTATGTTCCGGTCAAAGGCATCTATCCGAGCTACTCCTCCACGCCGGGCAGCAAGGTTTTCACGAGCCTGTTGAACCTAGCCG
>PMIZ01000096.1 GCA_003157225.1 Actinomycetota bacterium
ATCGCTGCCGGCACGCCGATCGAGGCGCTGCAGCAAAAAATCGCCGATGTGCCGGTGCCGAGCGGCATGATCGGCCGCGGTGATCATTACGCCTTGGAAGTGACCGGCGATTCCATGATCAACGCCGGCATTCTCGACGGAGATATCGTGGTGGTCCGTCAGCAGGAGAGTGCCGACGACGGCGACATCGTGGTGGCTTTGCTTGAGGACGAAGCGACGCTCAAGCGTTTCTTCCGTGAGGCTGATCAAATCAGGCTTCAGCCGGAGAACGATGCCATGGAGCCCATTCTCATACGTGACCCACTCATCATTGGCAAGGTGACCGGAGTGCTGAGGAGACTGTGATGGCCGCTGGGAAATCGGAACGACCAGTCGAGACGCTCGGGCAGCGGCTAGCGGCCTTGAGGCCAGGAGCCCCTTGTCCCTGCTGCGGCGCACCCCTGGAAGGAGACTCGCCGCCGACTAGGGCCGGAGGGCGGTCCGGCGTCCAGAGTCTGGTGTGCGAGCGGTGCGGGTGTCGGGTCGACCCCGTGCAAATGGTGGCACCTGGGGCCGAAGGTGTCGCGTACGAGCTGGCTGCCTGAGTAGAGGGTTTTTCGCGCGCCGGGCCGGCTACTGGGCGGCGCTCTCCAGGTCGACGGTCACTCGGAAGCCGCGCTCCTCTGTGAGGCGCACGAGCTGCAGCAGGCGAAGGATCTGCGCATTTGGCTGGACAGCCACTATGAGCCCTTCCTTGGACCGGGCCCAGCGTGTGAGCGAGAGAAGCACCGCCAGGCCGGCGCTCGACACGTAGGTACATCCCTCCATGTCAAGAATCACTCTGGTGCCGTGCAACCCGAGTGCCTCCCAGGCTGCGAGCTCGAGCACGGGGGCGTCATCCGGGTCCACATCGCCTTCGATGCGGAGTACGGGCATACCGAGCAGCGTGCGCGTCGAGAGATTCAATGCTGAGCCTCGTCTTGAGGGGATGCCGGAGGTATGCTACCCGGCGATTGGCAGCGCAAAACAGGCGCAAACGCGAGTCAGGTGCGGTACACAGCGGGGCGCTATCTTGGGCGGGAAAAAGAACTGGCTCCTCGGGCAGGACTCGAACCTGCAACACCCTGATTAACAGTCAGGTACTCTACCATTGAGCTACCGAGGAGCGTAGACCTCGCGTAGTATAGGCAAAAGACCTGTCGCGTGCAAACGAAACGGCGGCCTAGCAGGCTCCTGGGCCAGGAGGCGTCCTATGAGAAGCGATGGCTCCCATCTCGAGTGCTTCAAGGCGTACGACATCCGGGGAAAGGTGCCGGGTGAACTCGATGCGGGTCTCGTCGAGCTGATCGGTTGGAGCTACGCTCGTTTGATACGGCCGCGGCGGGTGGCGGTGGGGCGCGACGCGAGATTGACCGGGCCTGAGCTGACGACTGCGCTGTGTCTAGGCCTCACCAGTGGGTGTGTCGACGTTGTGGATATTGGGCTGGTTGGCACCGAGGAGGTGTATTTCGCCACCTTTTCTCTGGGTCTGGACGGGGGGGTGGAGGTAACCGCCAGCCACAATCCGCGCGACTACAACGGGCTCAAGTTCACGCGTGATCTCGCGAAGCCTATAAGCGCCGACACAGGGCTGCTGGAGATGGAGCAGACGGTACTCGGAGCACTTCATGGTGGCGAGACACCGACGCCGGCGCTGCGCACCGGCACCATCACGCCTACGGAGACGCGGCAGGCCTACGTCGACCATCTGCTCACCTACGTGGACGTCCCGACGCTCCGGCCTCTGAAGATCGTGGTGAACGCGGGGAACGGATGCGCCGGTCAGGTGGTGGATATGCTGGAGGAGCGTCTGCCCTTCCAACTCGTCAAGCTGAACAACAAGCCCGACGGGTCATTCCCATCCGGCGTTCCCAATCCCATGCTGCCGGAGAACCGCAGCGCGACGGCAAAGGCCGTAGTTTCCGAAAAAGCCGATCTCGGCATCGCCTGGGACGGCGACTTCGACCGTTGCTTCTTCTTTGACGAGCGCGGCACCTTCATCGAGGGCTACTATCTGGTGGGCCTGCTGGCCGAGCGCGCGCTCAGGCGTCATCCGGGGGGCTCCATCATCCACGACCCGCGGCTGGTATGGAACACAGAGGAGATGGTCCGCGCGGCCGGCGGAGTGCCGGTACTCTGCAAGAGCGGGCACGCCTTCATCAAGGAGAAGATGCGCGCGGCGGATGCGGTCTATGGGGGCGAGATGTCGGCCCATCACTATTTCAAGGAGTTCTCCTACTGCGACAGCGGCATGATCCCGTGGCTGCAGGTGGCGGAGGCCATGAGCGAACGGGGACGTCCCTTCTCCGCGATGGTCGAGGAGAGGATGGCTCGCTACCCGGTGAGCGGAGAGATCAACCTGACGCTCGAGCGCCCGGCCGGCGCGTTGACAGAGGCGCGTCGACGCTACGAGCCCGACGCGGTGTCCATCGACTCGACGGATGGTCTGAGCTTCGAGTTTCCGCTCTGGCGGTTCAACGTGCGCCTGTCGAATACCGAGCCGGTAGTTCGCTTGAACGTGGAGGCCCGCGCCGACGAGGAGCTTCTCCAGGCCAAGACCCAGGAGGTTATCGATCTGTTGAAAGGCGTCGGATGAGGATCGCCCTCGCCCAGGTCAACCCCACGGTGGGGGATCTCAAGGGAAACGCGGCTATGGTCGTATCGCGGTTGCGCGAGGCCCAGGCCATGGGGGCCGCGCTCGCTATCTTTCCCGAGTTGGTCATCTCCGGATACCCGCCGGAGGACCTGGTCCTCAAGGATTACTTCGTGGCCGACTGCCTGGCCGCTCTGTCCGAAGTCGCGAGCGTCGCTCGGGACATCGTTGCGGTGGTCGGGGTTCCGCTCGCGGAGAATGGGAGGGTCTTCAACGCGACGGCCGTGCTGACCGGAGGCGCGGTCGCCGGGTGGTATCGCAAGATGTGTCTGCCCAACTACGCGGTGTTCGACGAGAAGCGCTACTTCACGCCGGGTGACGCGGTCACGGTGCTGGACTTGGGGGGAGCGCGGCTGGGCCTCACCATCTGCGAGGACATCTGGGAAGAGCACGGCCCGGGCGAAACGGCAGCGATTGCCGGCGGGGCCTCCATCATCGTCAACCAGTCGATGTCGCCCTATCACGTCGGCAAGGGGCGCGAGCGGGAAGCGATGCTGTCTGCGAGGGCTCAGGCAGCCAATACCTTCGTCTGCTACGCGAATGGGGTCGGTGGCCAGGACGAGCTGGTCTTCGACGGGCACAGCGTCGTCTTCGATCCCCAGGGACGGTTACTCGCTCGGGCGGCGCAGTTTGCGGAAGAACTCCTGGTGGTGGACATAGAACCTGTCGCCAAGAAGGCTTTGCTGTCGGCTCGCGAGTCGCGACCGGTGGAGGTGATCGCGGCGAGCCGCGACCTCGCGGCGTCGAGAGCGTGCGCTCCGCGGGTGTGCGACCTTCTCTCCACCGAAGGCGAGGTCTACTCAGCCCTCTGCCTGGGCGTCAGGGATTACGCCACGAAGAACGGCTTCAAGCAGGTGGTGATGGGCATGAGCGGCGGCATCGATTCAGCGCTCACCGCTTGCATCGCCGCCGATGCGCTTGGTCACGGGTGCGTGAACGCGGTTTCAATGCCGTCACGCTATTCGAGCTCCGGCACCAAGAGCGACGCTCGGGAGACTGCCGATCGCCTGGGCGTGGGCTTCTACGAGATCCCCATCGAGACCATGTATGGGGCGTACCTGGAGTGTCTCGCGCCGTACCTGCAGGGCGGTCCCCCGGGCGTAACCGAGCAGAACATCCAGGCCCGCATCCGCGGGAATCTGCTCATGGCGCTGTCTAACAAGTTCGGCTGGCTGGTTCTGACCACGGGCAACAAGAGCGAGACTGCGGTTGGCTACGCGACTCTCTACGGTGACATGGCCGGCGGCTTCGCGGTGCTCAAGGACGTTCCGAAGACTCTCGTCTACAGGCTCGCGCAGTACCGCAACTGCCTCGGCCCGGATCGAGGCCCCATCCCGGAATCAACGATAGTCCGAGCGCCTACGGCCGAGCTTGCAGCCGGCCAGAGTGATCAAGACACCCTGCCTCCCTACGACTTGCTCGACCGCGTCATCGAGGCGTACGTGGTCCGCGACGACAGCATCGAAGAGATCGTGGCCCTTGGCATCGATAGGGCGGTGGTGCAGCGGGTCGTTGCCATGATCGACGGCAACGAGTACAAGCGCCGGCAGGCTGCACCGGGCGTGCGCATCACTCCCAAGGCTTTCGGGAAGGACCGGCGCCTCCCCATCACGAACCGGTATCGGGGATGAGCGACTATCTGATCAGCGAGAAGGCATTGGGCGTATCGGTGGGGACCGTCGAGCTTCACTCGGTGGCGTTCGAGACGCTACCCCTGGACTCGGGCGACACCCTGGCCCCGGTGACCGTCGCGTACGAGACCTACGGGCGCCTGAACGAAGCGCGGACGAACGCGATCCTCGTGCTGCACGCCCTGTCGGGCGATGCCCACGCAGCCGGGTACTACCCCGGAGAGCAGAAGCCGGGCTGGTGGGAGACCATGGTCGGCCCCGGCAAGGGGTTGGACACCGACCGCTACTTCGTGATCTGTTCCAACGTCATTGGGGGTTGCAAAGGGAGCACCGGACCCATCAGCATCAACCCGGCCACAAGCAAGGAATACGGGGTGGATTTCCCCTTTGTAACCGTGGGCGACATGGTGCGAGCGCAGAAGCTTCTCATCGACCATCTGGGCATCGAGCGGCTGCTCGCTGTGAGTGGGGGATCCATGGGCGGCATGCAGGCCCTGCAGTGGGCCGTGTCCTATCCGGAAGCGGTCGCCTCGTGCATCCCTATCGCAGCCACGACCAAGCACTCGCCGATGCAGATCGCCTTCAACGAGGTAGGGCGTCTCGCCATCATGAGCGATCCCAACTGGAAGGGCGGCGACTACTACGGAGGCCCGGGCCCCGATAGCGGCCTTGCCGTCGCCCGCATGATCGGGCACATCACCTATCTGTCCGACGAGTCCATGCACGAGAAGTTCGGGCGCCGGCTACGTGACAAGAAGTCGGTTGGGTACGACTTCACCATGGACTTCGAGGTGGAGAGTTACCTGCGCCACCAGGGCGAGATCTTCACGCGGAGGTTTGACGCCAACACCTATCTCTACGTGACCAAGGCACTCGACTACTTCGACCTTTCCGGCGGACACGGCGTGTTGGAGGAGGTCTTCCGCGACCTGCCCGAGGAGATGCGCTTTCTGGTGATCGCCTTCAGCAGCGACTGGCTCTATCCGCCGTACCAATCGAAGGAGATCGTGCGGGCGCTCAGGGGCACCGGCATCGACTGCTCGTATCTCGAGATGAGATCCTCGTTTGGGCACGACGCGTTCCTGCTCGAGAACAAAGACCTCACCAGGATGGTATGGCACTTTCTCGAGACCACCGCCCAGCGGAGGGGGCTGCACCTTGGATAAGAAGGTCCTCGAGTCGGAGAGCGGCTCGCGTCGCGACTACGAGTTCATAGTCGACACCGTCCCGCGGGGGGCGCGGGTCCTCGATCTTGGGTGCGGAGAGGGCACGCTTCTCAAGATGCTTGTCGACCGCAAGGGAGTTCGCGGCACCGGCATAGAGATCTTGGAGGAGCGGGTCTATGAAGCGGTGGCGAAGGGACTCACCGTTCATCACGGGGATTTCTACGAAGGGCTCGGGTACTATCCGGACGGGAGCTTCGACTACGTGATTCTCAGCCAGACCGTGCAGCAGGCCGAGGACACCGTCGCGGTGCTCATGGAATCCCTGCGCGTAGGACGCTTCCTCGTGGCCAGCTTCCCCAACTTCGCACACTGGAAGTCGCGCGTGCAGCTGCTGTTCACGGGCCGGGCGCCGGTCACGAAGGCTCTGCCGTTCCAGTGGTACGACACGCCGAACATCCACTCCCTTAGCATCGAGGACTTCCGAGGGTTCGCTCGGGAGCAAGGCATACGCATAGTGCGCCACTTCTACATGGGCGGGTCGAGGCAGGTGCGGCTGTGGCCGAACTTATGCGCCGGATACGGGGTATTCGTGCTGCAGAAGGTCGCGGCCGAGTCGGAAGCCGGTAAGGTAGAATGAGCCTCGTTCGCGGGCCCATAGCTCAGTTGGTTAGNNCAGGTTCGAGTCCTGCTGGGCCCATCTTGTGGCCGAGTCTTGCTGGCACGCCTCTTCAGCTCACGCGCTCTGGGACGGTTTGTGGTAGCGGATGGCGAGAAGGGCCGCGTCGTCCTTGACGGTCTTGTTCGCGAACTCCAGCACATCTTGAAAGAGAACAGTGGGCAGTTCCGACACGGGGAAGCGGCTGGCGGCCGCCAGCGATTGTGCAAGCCGATCATCGCCGTAGAACAAGCCGTCTCTTCTTGCCTCAGTCACTCCGTCCGTGTAGAGGAGCAATACCGATCCTTCCGGAAGCCGCGCCAAGTTGGCGGCGTATCGAGATTCGGGGAAGACTCCGAGGGGCGGGGCGGGACGGGTCTCAAGAGGAAGCGCCGATCCGGAAACCGAGAGCAGTGGAGGGGGGTGACCTGCGGACGAATAGTGGAGCTCTCCGGTGTTGAGGTCGAGACAGGCAAGAAAGGCCGTCACGAAGCCCTGCACGCCCTTGTTCAGGAGCAGGTTGTTGACTCGTTCCAACACCTCATCGGGACTGCGCCCCTCAATAACGTACGCGTTGATGCTGTCCTTGACCATCAGAGCAATGCGGGACGCCTCGATCCCCCGCCCGGAGACATCTCCCACCATCAGACCGACGCACTCTTCGCGAATGCGGAACAGGTCGTAGAAGTCCCCCCCGATCTGGGCCCCGGACGTTGCGGACAGGTGGGCGTGCGCGAAGTCGACATGGGGGATGGCGGGGAGAGCATCCAGGAACACCCGCTGGAGGCGCTCGAACAATAGGTGCTGCTCTCGGGCGAGTTCGGCTTGGTGCTGGTAGCTGTCACGCAGTTCGTCGCCTTGAACCCGGAGTTCTTCGTTGACCGCCGCCAGCTCTTCGTTGAGTTCCTGCTGCTGATGGAGAAGCTGCTCGCGCTCCGCCTCAACCCGCTTGCGCTCGGTGATGTCCATGTAGGCGGCCAGGGAGCCACGGACGCGACCTTGGTCGTCAAACAACGGGCTCGAGTTGCCGAACATGGTGACGCGATGGCCACTTGGCAACAGCGCGTCCATTTCGTAGTTGAGCACATCCTGCCCCGTGACCGCCGATATCTGCATCGGCATTTCCTCAGGCTTCAGCGGATGGCCATCACGGAACCACTGACGCTCGGTGTCGAACAACGCTCCTTCGGTCGTGCCGACAGAGGCGTTTTCGCCTTCCTCAGTCTCGCATAGGCGGGCGGCCTCTCTATTGCCGACGATCACCTGGCACTGCGGATCGTGGGACACCCAGATGGCCGCTGGCACGAGGTTCATGAGTTTCTCCAACTCCTCCGCGCGGTCTCGGGCGGCCTGCTCGGTCTGCCGGACGGCCTGAAGGAGTTGCTCCCGCTCCGTGAGCGTCTGGTTGAGAATGCTCTCGCGCTCGGAAGCCCTCTTGCGCACCCAGTCTCCGGCAAGACCGGCTAAGCCGGCGGCCGCCATCCACAGGAAGATGGACAGCACGATGGCCGCGGCGGCCACGGTCGTGCCGAGATCGGTCAAGAAGACGAAGTAGCCCATGCCGCCGGCCAGCGCCACGAGCGCCCCGACCGTTGGTCCTCCGACGATGCCCGCAAGCACCCCAAGCAACGCCGCGACGGCCCCTGGCAAACCGAGGTAGTGGGCCGGCGATCCCAGACGGTCGATCCCGAACATCACGACGACCTGGAGAATGGCGCCTATGATCAGCGCGAGCACCGCGAAGCGGCGCCCGAACAGCGTGCGGCCGACGCGGAAGGCTCTGACGGCCACCCAGCCCGGCCTCGCCCTGCGTTTGGCGGTCACGTCCTCGAGCGCGAAGAGCAAGGCTTCCACTTCGCCATCGCTGCCGAGAAGCGGTGTCAACGTCCAGTCCCAGTAGGTGACACCCCACTCAGGATGGTCGGGGAACTGGAAGGCGCGCGCCTTGACGGTCAACGGCTTCTTGGCGCGAACGACCTCTTCGAACAGCGGTTTGGCGTCGGACGGGTAGAGCTCGAAGTGATTCCTGCCGGCGTGGTCACTCACCTCGCGCCGGCAGGCCCTGGCGTAGGCATCGTTTACCCTGATGAAGTCGAACTGGGGGTCGAGTAGCACGAGTGGAGTAAGCGATTGCTCGAAGAAGGCATCGAGGTAGGCCCTTTGATCAACGAGAGAACGCTCGCTCGCGCGGAGCCTTCCCTCGGTCTGGTCGAGTTCGTCCTCCAATTCCTGCGCGTATGTCTCGACCTCCCTGCGCCCGAGCACCTGGTCGGTCACTTCGGAGATGTAGATCAGCAGGGGATAGGGAGGCGAGGCGTCGCGGCTCTTCAGGGGCAGTGCCTCCCAACGCCAGTAGACCGTCCCGCGGGCGAAGCCACGTACCTCATACTCCGGCAGAGAGCCAGAGCGGCCGGTTCTTGAAGCGTAACCAAGGATCTTGATTGCCGGGTCGTCATATGAAGCTCGGATGACGTCGGCTATTGGTACCCCCTCGAGCGGGTGCGAACGCTGTGGTTCGTCCAGCAGATCGCGGAGGGACCTGTTAGCCCACTGGAGGCGCAATTGCGGGTCCAGGACGCAGGTGCCGAGCGGCATCATCTCAGCCAGATCCGGCAGCGCACCCTTGTCCGAGGCCTGCGGGGATGTGGCGCCGGGAGCGGCGGACTCATCGGTGGGCTGCGGAGCCATCACGTAATCAAGCTCTCGGATCGCGTTGGATTCGATGTCCGTCGGGGCGGCGCCCACGTGCAACAAGACGGCGGACGGCGTAGACCGTGCTGCCGAAGTCTCGCCGACCGCCCTGTTCCCCACGAGTCGGCCGCCATTGGAAGTCAAGCATGACGTACGAAGTATAATGCAGACTCGACGTGATACGTGACCCGGCACGCCGGGTGGTCCCAGGGGGTCGACTTGCTCGTTTCCGATCTGCTCATGCTGCTCGACGAGAGAGCTCCCGCCGTTCTGGCCGAACCCGGGGACAACTGCGGGCTTCTGGTGGGTGACGAGAGGGCGGCGGTTCGCCGCATCCTCGCGGCCCTGGAGTTGACAGACGCCGTCCTTGACGAGGCGCTCTCCAGTGGGATCGACACCATTCTCACGCACCACCCGTTGCTGTTCTCGCCGGTGAACTCGCTCGTAGAATCGCGCGTCCGGGAGAGATTATTGCGGCGGCTGGTGCAGGAGCGCATGACTATGATCGCCTGCCACACAAACGCGGACTCCGCTCTTGGCGGTCTGGCGGATATTGCCGGTGCGGCGCTTGGTCTCCAAGGGATGGAGCCTCTCCAATCGGCCGCGGCGGGGTGGTGCAAGCTGGTGGGATACGTCCCGCCGGAGGCGCTGGACGTGGTGGCCGCAGCCGTGTTCGCCGCGGGAGGAGGAGGCATTGGCAACTACAAGGAATGCGCCTTCGTCACGAAGGGTACGGGGTGGTTCACTCCCCTGCCGGGCAGCAACCCCACGATCGGAGAGGTGGCCCGCGCCGAGCGGACCCCCGAGGTACGTTGGGAGACGGTCGTGCCACGCGCGCGGCTCGGCGGCGTCGTGCGCGCGTTCGTGGGCGCGCACCCCTACGAGGAGCCGGCTTTCGACATCTATCCCGTCGACGATGTGCTTCCTCATGCCGGTTTGGGGAGGGTGGGCACTCTTGCGGAGCCGCTGTGCCTGTGCGACCTGGCTGCCAAGACCGCGGAGACCTTCGAGCTGAGCTCGGCAGCGTGGAGCGGCGACGGCGCCCGCCGGGTCGTCCGCGTGGGCGTGCTCCCGGGGAGCGGACGGAGCGCGATGGCGACGGCGGCGGGTGTGTGCGAGGTGCTCATCACGGGCGATCTCGGTTATCACGCCGCCGAGCAGGCCGCGCACAGGGGGCTCTGCCTGATCGATGTTCCCCACGGGGAATTCGAGTGGTGGACGTTCAAGAAGTGGACCGAGGTGTTGGCGGGGGGCTTGGCGGCATGTGACGTGGGCCTTTCCATCTCGAGAGAGTGGCGGCCGCCATGGCGCCGAACCGGCGAGAAGGGGGAGCGGAGAATGCCGTCTGTTTCGCTGAAGTTGCGCGTGTGGATAGATGGGGGATCCCGCGGGAATCCCGGGCCGAGCGGCATCGGCGTGGTCATCGAGGATGCGCAAGGTGGGGTGCTCGAGACCGTGGGTCGAGTGATAGGCGTGGGAACGAACAATGTGGCCGAGTATCGAGCTCTGGTCGCGGGTCTCGAGCTGGCGCAGGCGAGGGGAGCCTCCGAGGTGGAGGTCTTGTCCGACTCCGAACTCCTCGTCAAGCAGATGCGGGGGGAGTACAGAGTCAAGAACGATGGCCTCCGACCTCTCCACGCCGAGGCGCGCGAGAGGGCCGCCCGGTTTTCCGCCTTCTCCATTCGGCACATAGACCGAAACCAGAATGCCCGTGCGGACGCACTGGTCAACCGGGCGCTGGACGAACACGAGAAGGCTGGTCTATAATCCACCAGCCGCGAGGTTCCGGGCGGATGTAGCTCAGTTGGCTAGAGCGTCTGCTTGCCATGCAGAAGGTCGAGGGTTCGAATCCCTTCATCCGCTCCATTTCTGTCCCGGGGCGACGTGGCCGAGTGGCTAGGCACGGGTCTGCAAAACCCGCTACACCGGTTCAATTCCGGTCGTCGCCTCCTCGCACTGGTCGTCGTATCACCCTGGTTCGGAGCTTCGCAAGGAGCCGCATGAGCCGGGGCATCTCTTGTGCCGCGCGTTCGCGGTGAAGCCTGTTCTGCATTGGGTCAATATTAGGCCCATTGCGTTATCGGGTCGTTTGCGGTAGCGTCAAGGCGGTTGTAGTCACGCGTGAGGAGGGGCAGGCATGAGCAAGAGAACCCGTTTCGTCACCCTGGTGATGGCGGCATTGGTGGTGGCCGTACTGGTAGCGACCTTCACGCCCGCCGCGCTCGCTCAGGTGATCCCGGGCAAGACGGTAGCGGCCGGTGAGACCTGGGTCGTGGACGAGACGACGCGGTTGAACGTGCTTACCATCGCCCCTGGAGGCACTGTTACGGCTCCGACGGGGTGCGCCCTGACCTTGACCGTGAACGGAGTGGAAACCGGGCAGGCTCTGGTCACGACCCCCGGGTTCATCACCGCGCTCCAGCCGGGCACCTATATGGGGAGTCTTGTGCTGACGGTAACCGCGGAGAACGTGGTTGCCTATGTGGCGCCCGGGCCGCCTGGACCGCCGCTCATGTTCCCCATCCGCCAGGCTCTGTACCTGGGAGCAGGCGGTGTCGAGTGGGGCAAGTCGGTGATGGCTGCGATGCCTGCCGGGTCGGTCGTTCACACCGTGGCCAAGAAGGTCCAGATCACGTCGACCGGAGAGGACTTCGACGGCATATACGTCGCCGGGGGCTCCTATCTCGTGACCAAGCCGCTGATCCGCTTGACGGGCAATGGTCGTAGTGACTTTGTCGGAGCGGGCGCGGCGATCGTCGGAACGGGCGCGGGCACCACTCTCGTGGTCGACGGCGCTAGCATCGTGAATACTGGAGTCGCGCGGGCGGGGGTGGTCGCCGACGCCGGCGCCAACGTGATCGTCAAGAACTCCAGCATCCAGACCAATAATGGCGTGCTCCCGGCTGACTATGTGCCGACCATCGATACGAGTCAGATGAGGTCCGTTCCTTGGATGCTCGGTCTCTCGGGCAACGTCCGGGCGACGAACCTGCTGGGCACCAACACAAAGGCAAGCTACATCAACTCGTACATCGGCTCCGAAGGCTGGGGCGTGTTGTCCACCGACGGCTGCACCACTCCCAAGCTCACCGCTATCAACAGCACTATCGCCATCACCGGCAAGGATGGATACGGCGCCTACGGCATCGGTGGCGCCAGCGAGCGCTTCCTCGGATGCACCTTCAACGTGGCCACCTACGCCGCCATAAGCCGGGGAAGCTTCCTGTTTTACGGCGACAGCGACTCGGCCACGGTTGCCAGGCTGAATACCGACCTTGGCCTGGGCCTGACCGTCGAGGAGCTGTCAGCGCTTCCGGTGAAGCAGACCGTAGTCAATTCAAACCGCTTTGGAGTCATGTGGCATGGCGTTGGAACGCTCGATGTGAGCGGCGGGACCGTTTTCAACACCAAGGAGACCACCTTCCTCGACAAGGGCCAGGCGATCGCCATCACCGTGGACGGCTCCAAGGGAGCGAGACTCAACCCAGGCAACGGCGTCATCATGCAGGTAATGGACGACGACGATCCCGGTCCGGTGATGCCGGCTATGACCAACACGGGCGTCTATCACGAGCCCACGGGAACGCCGAAGCCTGATACTACCCACATCATGTGGGCCGCGAGCCCAAACGACGCGGTGGCCATCTTCTCCAACATCGCCCTGAACGGTGACTTCTACAATGCCACCCGGGGCGGCGTTGTACGGGGCCCCTCCGGTCCGTCGAGGAGCGTCTCACGGAACCTGGCCCTCAGGTTCCAGAACGCGAAAGTCACCGGAATGATCACGGCTTCGACGGCCAAGCATGCGATCGACACCATCACTGCCGAGGACTACAGGTATCTCGGGGAAGTAACGAACACGGCGTCGTCGCCGGTGAACAATGGTGTCATCGTGTCGCTCGACGCGACGTCCACCTGGGTGGTCACGGGCAACTGCTACCTGACCCGTCTCACGCTCGAGCCGGGGGCCGTCGTCACTGCTCCTCCGGGCTATCGCTTGACGCTGCGCTTGGGTGGCAAGGACATGCTCGTTAGGGCCGGTACCTACACCGGGCGCATCGAACTGCGGCTTGCGCCGCTCACCGTGCACTAGCGGCGGCGCCGGTCTTGCCAGGCGAAGAGGGCGGCTGTATCATGACCGCCCTGATGGGCGCTTAGCTCAGGGGGAGAGCGCTTCCTTGACGCGGAAGAGGCCGTAGGTTCAAATCCTACAGCGCCCACTCGCCAGTCCCGTCGTCCACTAACGTATGCGGGGTCCATGAAGATCTCTCTTCCGGATGGATCGGAGGTGACCGTCGCCGACGGGGCGACGGTCAAAGACGTCGCCGAGAGCATCGGGGCACGCCTGGCCAAAGCAGCGCTGGCTGCGAAGATCGGCGACCGCCTCGTCGACTTGGCCACTCTCCTTCGCGAAGGCGACAAG
The DNA here is from genome assembly GCA_003157225.1 of Actinomycetota bacterium. The sequence goes on from PMIZ01000096.1 coordinate 13,238, forward strand.
GTCGAGATCATCACTGCCTCGTCTCCGGAAGGCCTGGAGCTCATCCGTCACTCGGCCGCGCACGTGCTGGCCGAAGCAGCCACCAAGCTGTACCCAGGCGCCAAGGTGGCCATCGGCCCGGCAATCAAGGACGGCTTCTACTACGACTTCGAGTTTCCGCAGCCCGTGGGGGAGGACGAC
>PMIZ01000206.1 GCA_003157225.1 Actinomycetota bacterium
ATTCCTCACGTTTGCCTGGGGGTGCCGGCGCTCTTCGGTATAGGGATCCTCAACGCCGAAGGGCTGAGCTGCGTGGTCAACGCCGTGGGCGTCACGGACGACGGAGAAGGATTCACCCAGTTCGAGCTCAACAACAAGGCGATGGAGAGTTGCTCGACGGTCGACGGTGCGGCCGAGGTGTTCGAGACGGGACCGCGGCAGGCGATCAAATCGATGACGACAGGCATACTTCTGAACTGGAACACGCTCTGGGTCGACAAGGGCGCCGACCTGTCGCTCCTTGAAAACTCGCACAGCCACTTCCACCGTCAGCGCGCCGCTGAGGATGGCCTGTTGTCATCCGCCAACCATCACCAGTTCCTCGACCGCGGCCTGACCGGTTCGGTCGATCCCACCCTGCAGGAGCTCATAGCCGGCTCGTACTCGCGTCTTGCCTGGATGTGGGCCCTGCTGCGTCAGCATCATGGCTCGATCGAGCCACTTACGGTCAAATCGATAGTCTCGGACCACGTCCCCGACTATTCCCTTCTCAAGGAGTTCGGTATCGACCGTGAGTGGTGGGACGAGACGGTGGATGACGCTACGATATGCGCGCACGCGTGGAACGCCGGAAGGAACCTCCGCGCGGGCGACATCGGCGGTGCGTTCATGGAGTCTTCTTTCAGCACTACGGTGTACTCGCTGCAGGTTCATCCCAGGAGCATGACGGTGTGGTTTACCAACGGTCGCCCATGCCGAAACATCGCACGGCCGCTCTATTATGGCGACCTGCTCGGTGCCCCCGTAGAGCCGAAGCCGCTCGCACTTTCACCGGAGGACTTCTTCAATTCGCGGTCGGTCCGCGTGCGCAAGGGGATATTCAGGCGGGGCATGGTCCCGTGGGAGAGCGCTCTCGACAAGGCATGGCTGGGCCTCACCCGAACAATGGAAAAACCAAACTTCAAACACCGCGATTGATTATTTCTCGAGCCGGGTCTCTCCAGGCCCGGCCCTGGTGGTTTACCTGAATGGAAGACGAACGGGCGGTAAGACTCAAATATATGATCGCCATCGCACACCAGTGCGATACCGTTGAAGCGTTTCAGCGGGCCGTCGCCGAACTCACGCTCAACTACGACATCCATGACTGAGTATGGCCGATCGTCGGGATCGAAGAGATGCCCATGGTAGGAGAGGCGATCATCGGGGGCCGACAGCGAGCCTTCTCGTACGTCCCACCCGCGACATTTCCCCCGGGTGGCAACCCCAGGCCCGCCATGCCCGTCGACGCGGATCTCGTCAAGACCTCGGACATGAAGCCGGTTCAGGCGCTCAGGTACTTGCTCGTTTTCCACGGCACCCGCGACATAGTCTCGGGGGCCAGGGTCACGGTGGGCGATGAGGTCTCACTCGACACCATTGCCACCGTCGCTGAGAAGCGACAGGGGATGGCCTCGTTCCTGGTGGCCGAGATCAAGAACGATTTCCCGCGAGTCGCTTACAAACCTCCGTTCTCCCAGCAGGGGTTCGTGTTTCTCCTGAGGCAGGAGGGGTTCAACGGCCCCAGCGACTTTTACGAATGGGCCCGCACTCGAGAGGCATGGGACTGACCCGCAGGCAGGTTCGGCGCCTGCCCGAACAACGGAGGATGTTGCACCCCACGACCACTGTCGTATGGGATATAATCTGACACTGGCTGGATCGTGACGTGTCTGGGAAAGAACAGTGGAGGGAGTTGTCCATGAAGACGCGCATCACTGAATTATTCGGAATAGAGCACCCCATCATCCTCTCCGGAATGAGCTGGATAAGCGTACCCGATATGGTAGCCGCCGTCTCCAACGCCGGTGGCCTGGGCATCCTTGCGACCGGTGTCTACAACGCTGACCAGACTCGCAAGGCCATCAGGGAGATAAGAGAGAAGACCGACAAGCCGTTCGGCGCCAACGCGTCGCTGCTCTTCCCCGGCGCGCCAGAGAACGCGGTGGTCATGCTCGAGGAGAAGGTGCCGGTCATCAACTTCTCGCTCGGCAAGGGCGACTGGATCGTGAACATGGCGAACGAGTACGGCGGCAAGGTGCTGGCCACCGTGACCAACGCGCGCCACGCCAAGAGGGCCCAGGACTACGGCTGCCACGGCGTGATCGCGACCGGCAACGAGGCGGCGGCACACGGCGAAGCCGTGACCACCTTCTGCCTGGTGCCGAGCGTGGCCGAGACGGTCGACATACCGGTCGTCGTCGCGGGCGGAGTCGGTGACGGGAGAGGCCTTGCGGCTGCGCTGGCCCTGGGCGCCGAGGGCGCCGCGATGGGCACGCGTCTGATGACCACCGTCGAGAGCCCGCTGCACGACGCTTACAAGCAGATGACCTGTCAGAACCAGGTCTACGACACGCTCTACAGCAAGAACTTCGACGGCCTGTGGTGCCGCGTGATGGACACGGAGGCGGGCCGCAAGTCGATAAGGCACGGCATGACCGCGATCGACTACCTGAAGGCGCTGACGAACTCGTACGCGATCGCCCAGCAGGTACACCTTCCCTACTGGAAGCTGTTCATGGGAGTGCTCGCCTCCGGCTGGGAGAACGCGAAGCAGCTCGCTTTCATGGCGAACGCTTTCAAGCAGATCAAGGTCGCGACCGAGGAAGGCGACACGAAGATCGGCGTGCTGCCGGTCGGTCAGGTGCAGGGCATCATCCACGACCTGCCGACGGTAGAGGAAGTCATAACCCGCACGGTCAGGGAGGCCGAAGAGGTCATCCAGAAATTGACGACCAAGGTCGGGTAACAGCATTCGATAAAAATCTGGATGAATTCCTGAGGCGCGGTTTCAGCCGCGCCTCTTTCATCTGCATCAAAATCGGCGATTGAGATCGCCGCTCAAAGATTCGGGGCCGAAATAGTTTCAGGTGAGGCGGGTGAGGGGGTACTCTTTCGCCAGGTTCTCGAGGTCGTTGAGGATGTAGGCGAAACCGTACCAGCTCCACTTGCCCCAGCGTTCCTCGACGACCCTCGTGACTTCCTCGATCTCCTGGCGCGGATGCTCGGGTGTTTTACCGAGCAGCAGCTCGCTCATCAGGATGCCGCTCCAGGAGTCGATCGGGGCCGACCGGCCGAGGACGATTCCGGCCGAGTAGATCCCGATTCCGGGAATGT
>PMIZ01000475.1:0-21185 GCA_003157225.1 Actinomycetota bacterium
CCGCCATCGCCGGAATCGGGGCCGCCGAATCCGCCGGAACCGCGGCCGCCCCAGGAACCACGAGACAACAAGTCGCCGAGGATCATCCCGGTCAGGAATCCGCCGCCACCACCGCCGTAGCCACCGCGGCTGCCGCCAAACCCGCCCGGCCGCCGCTGTTCCTGCTCGCGGGCGTTGTCGACGTTGATGGTGCGGCCATCCAGATCGGCGCCGTTAAGGGCGGCCTTCGCTGCGTCGGCTTCCTCTGGACTGCTCATTTCCACGAACGCAAACCCTTTTGGGCGACCGGTTTGACGATCGGTGATAATGTTCACCGCGACGATCTCACCGTGTTCCCCAAACGCCTTTTCCAGGGTTTCCTTAGTGGTACCGTAGGAGAGGTTGCCGACATACAGTCTTGCCGTGCTCATCGTATCCTCCACAGACCCCAGTTACAGAACCGCATGCGTTCGGATGCACCTGCGGACGGACGAGTAGATGAAGCACTCTGCACGTCGCGGGGAGAGCTTCCTATCGATGCGATACCATCATACCTCACCCAAGTCATGTGTGGGTATGCATAGATGTAGTTCTTCAAAACGCACTCGAGGTCCTTTTGAACGATGACCGCGGTGTCCCGAGCGTTCTCGAGAATCTGCCTCTTGTACGGCAGTCCATAGGACGACGCACTCCTGTCTTCTTCCTGGATTTTGACGGCACCCTCGCCCCTATCGCTCCTCGCCCCGAACTGGCCCACATGGCTCCGGAGATGAAGCATGTGCTGGAGGCTCTCTCTCTGCATCACGTTGTTTGCGTGGCCTCCGGCAGAGGGCTCGCCGACCTCGTCCAGAAGGTGGGCATGCGCAACATCTACTACGCGGCCGACCACGGTTACCGTGTGTTGGGCCCAGAAGGCACCGGCATCGACTTCGAGGTAGCCCCCGGCGGAAGAGAGAAGCTGGAGGCCGCTTCGTACGCCATCGAGCAGCGCCTTCGCGACATCCCTGGTGCGGTGGTGGAGACGAAGGGAGTTTCTCTGTCGGTGCACTACCGGCAGGTGGCCGAGCCGGACCGGCCGCTCGTCGAGCGGGTGGTTGCCGAGGTGGCCGAGGCCACGCCCGGACTTCGACTCACAGCGGGCAAGCTCGTGCACGAGCTCCTACCCGACGCGGACTGGGACAAGGGAAGGGCCATCATGTGGATCTTGGGTCGGCTCCGGTACGGACGCAAGGATGCTTGTCCCCTCTGCCTGGGCGACGACCTCACCGATGAGGACATGTTCCAGGCGACACGGGGTTGGGGAGTAAGCGTGGTGGTGGGTCAGTCCGGACTTCATACACACGCGGACTACTCGCTCAACGATTGGGTGGAGGTCGCCGCCTTCCTGGGAGCATTCGTCCGCGAACCCGGCCACGCATCGTCTCCCCCAGGGTAAACTCTCACATACCTGCAAGGAGGTCTCCGTGCTCCAGTTCGCCATCAAGGACTGTGCGCTGGCCATCGTGGCGACCGGCCGTCGCGCTCAGACCCTGCGGGAGATGCGGAGCGTGCTGCGCGACGTCCACCCCGGCTCGATCTACCACCACTTCTGGGGAACGCTCCTCAGGCCCCAGCCGGCAGAGCGGGAATACAACAACGACTTTGCCTCCTGGTGCTCCCAGAGCCTCCACGACGCGCCGGCAGCCGAACGATTGGCCGTTATCGATCCGGCGAGGTACTCCAACATCGAGGACCTCCGTCAGGAGTTGAGCGAAGTCATCGACGAGAGGCTGGACGAGACAGAGCTGATGCTCTTTGCACGCGCCGACCAGCAGTTCCATTTCGCCCGCTCGGTCACCGTGGTCTTCGATACGCACAAGGTGCTCGCCCACCCGCGGGAGCTCGTGGACGCGCTCCCCCAGATGTCGGTGGGGAGCATCTTCTATCACTTCATCGACGCACGAAAGCGAGAGCCGCTGAGACGGGACGACTTCCAGGCCTGGCTGTCGGGACTGGGCTCAGAGTATGCAGGTCTGATCGAATCGATCGCGGGCATCGATCCGTACTTCGAGTCTCTATTCGTGCTGCGCAACCGCCTGTCGGAGATCCTCGCCCGGCATTTCGGCGAGACTGCCTCGGCGAAGGTGGAGAGGCCGGGGCCGGGGCGACCGCGAGTGCTGACACCATGAGCCTCGAGACGAGAGATCAGGAATTGCTGGCCCGGTATGCCGAGCATGCCGGCCTGGACGCCGTTGAGCAACTCCGCCAACTCGCCGACCGATTGACGGGGTTGAAAGTGGTGCACGTGAATTCCACCCGGCGCGGCGGGGGTGTCGCCGAGATTCTGGAGGCGATGATCCCCCTCATGAGGGCCCTGGGGCTCGACGCAAGCTGGGAAGTCATCGAAGGCACCCAGGACTTCTTCGCCTGCACCAAGTCGTTCCACAACGCCCTGCAGGGCAAGGCCCTCCAGATCCCTCCCGACCAGCTTCGGGCCTATGAAGCGGTGAACGCCGAGAACGCCAAGCGATTGCGTCCCGTCCTCGAGGCCGCCGACGTGGTCTTCATACACGACCCGCAGCCCGCTCCGCTTCTCGGCCACTGTGCCGTCCGCCAAGGCAAGTGGATCTGGCGCTGCCACATCGACCTCAGCCATCCCTATCGCCCCGTGTGGAAGCACCTGCGTCAGTTCTTGCTTGGCTACGACGCCAGCGTGTTCTCGCTCGATGCCTTCGCGCAGCCCATGCCGCACCCGGTGTTCCTGATACCGCCCAGCATCGATCCTCTGAGCGAGAAGAACCTGCCCCTTGATCCGGCTGCCGCAAACGACGTGCTGGGAGAGTTCAACATCGACCACGAGCGACCCCTTGTGGCGCAGATCTCGCGCTTCGACCGGTTCAAGGACCCCGTAGGGGTCATCGCGGCCTACCGTATGGCCAAGGAATATGTGCCCAGCCTCCAGCTCGTCCTTGCCGGCGGCACCGCTGCGGACGACCCGGAGGGCGAGGCCGTGCTGAAGGAGGTGCGCGAAGCCGCCAGCGACGACTCCGACATCCACGTACTATCGTCGGGTCACTACAGCGATCGCACCATCAACGCGCTCCAATCGGCGGCTGATATCGTGCTGCAGAAGTCGCTCCGCGAAGGCTTCGGACTCACCGTCACCGAGGCGATGTGGAAAGGAAAGCCCGTGATTGGCGGCAACACCGGCGGCATACGTCTGCAACTCCTGGATCACCGCACCGGCTTTCTCGTCGACACACCGGAGGGAGCGGCAATGAGAATCAGGTACCTTCTCTCCGAGCGGCACCGCATCAGCCAGATCGGCCAGGCGGCACGAGAGTTGGTGCGGCAGAACTTCCTCGTCACCCGGCACCTGCGGGAGTACCTCACCATGATGGTCGCGCTCACCCACGGTCTTGAGGACCGTATCGAGTTGGGCTGAGAGGCTGCCGCGGAATGACGCCCCGACCACCAGAATCCACCGGATGGCGTGACGGCGCGGCCAAGCGGCTGATTGTCGTATCCAACAGGCTTCCCTACGTCCTCGAGAACGTCCACCGAGGCAAGTGGAGCCTTCGGCCAGGTTCGGGAGGGCTGGTATCTGCGCTCCTGCCGGTGCTACGCGACCGGGGCGGCATCTGGATAGGCTGGCCGGGCATCTCGGAACCCGTGCCGGACTTGACCGACATCTTCCATGGCGCTTCGCGCGACGCCGGTTACGTCCTCGAGCCGGTGACCCTCACCCAGGACGAGGTCGACAACTATTACCATGGCTACTCCAACGAGACCATCTGGCCGCTGTTCCACGACCTCGAGTCACGCTGCAGTTTCGAGCCGGACTACTGGCGCGCCTATGTCAAAGTCAATCGCAAGTTCGCCGCCGCGCTTGCAGAGCACTGCAGGCCGGACGACTTCGTCTGGGTGCACGACTACCAGCTGATGGACGTCGCCCATGACCTACGCGGGGCCGATTGCTGTACCAACCTGGCCTTCTTCCTTCATATCCCTTTCCCGGCCCCAGACATCTTCATGAAACTCCCGGAGCGGCTTGCGGTGCTCACCTCGCTGCTCGCCTATGACCTCCTCGGCTTCCAGACCCAGAGAGACCGTAGAAACTTCATCCAGTGCGTACGCCTGCTCATCAAGAACGCTCAGGTGCGGGTGGAGGGCCACCTGCACGTGGTAAGGATGGGACACCGCGAGATGCGGGTGGGCAGCTTCCCGATCGGGATCGACGCGACGGGCTTCGCAGCGAAGGCCGCGGCACCGGAGGTTGAGGAGATGCTGAGCGGCATCCGCACCCGTTTCGCGGGCCGGCAGATTGTGCTCGGGCTGGACAGGCTCGACTACACCAAGGGAATCCCGCACAGGCTTCGAGCCTTTGCCGACCTGTTGGAGCGGTTTCCCGAAGTGAGAAGGCGGATCCACCTCTTCCAAGTGGTAGTCCCCAGCCGCGTGGGTATCTCGGAATACGACGACCTGAAGATGGAGATCGAGCAGCTCGTCGGCCAAATCAACGGACGGTACTCGGAGGTCGGGTGGGTGCCTGTGCACTACTTCTTCCGCAGCCTCAGCCAGAATGAGCTGCTTGCGTTCTACCGGGCGGCCGGCATCGCGCTCATTACTCCACTGAAGGACGGCATGAACCTGGTGGCCAAGGAGTTCTGCGCCTGCAGCCTGGAAGAGGACTCAGTGCTCATCCTCAGCCAGTTCGCCGGAGCAGCCGCCCAACTGGGAAGGAGCGCCTTGGTCGTGAACCCCTACGACGTGGAGCAGACCGCCGACGCCATCTACAACGCATTTCGCATGGTGCCGGCAGAACGGCGCTACCGCATGAGGCGCCTGCAGCGGAACGTGCGCGCCCAGGATATCTTCTGGTGGGTCGATTCTTTCATGCGCACGGCCATCGACAAGGAGTTGCGCGACTTCCCGGTGCTGGAGGAGTACATCCCCGAGCACTACGAGCACAACTAGCGCGATCCGGAGCAGGGAGACGCCGCCCGGCGACCTCGTCAGTCCTGCTGTTCGGACCCGCCGGCCGTCTGCTCTCCAAGCGCGCGCAGAATGTCTTCCAACTCGGCCACGCGCCCACTCAAAGCAGACAGTTCGGAGGTGAGCCGCTCGGTGGCCTGAGTCACTTTGGCACCCGCGGCCTCGCTCATGTCGTCCTCTTGGATGAGTTCCTCGATCTCGTCGAGATAGAAGAAGGCCTCGTCGAGCTTCAGCTTGGCCTTGTCGAGATTGCCGATTATCCGTTCCAATCCATCCCCCTTGGCGGCGTATGGTCGGAGGCGTCCAGTCGTATAGTGCATATGTTACCTTTTCGACCAGGCAGAGGAGACCCGAGATGGCAGAGCCCGGCTCGACCACCTTCAGTGTAGCCGTCAGCGACGAGGTGACCGTCACAGCGAAGTTGGATGCGCCAACCGGTGAGCGACCGGTACGCAGGTTCTTCGTGCTCGCGCATGGGGCCAATAACGACCTCGACTTCCCCCTTCTGGCCTCTCTCGCCGCCCGCCTCGCCGAGAGAGCGGACACAGCGGTCGTTCGCTTCAACTTCCCCTACGTGGAGAGAGGCGTGAGCTCACCCGACCCCCATCCGGTGCTGGAGCTGACCTTCTCACGCGTGTACGAGCACGTGCTGACCCGGCTGGCCCTCCAGGGCGCGCCTGTCTTCATCGGGGGCAAGTCGCTAGGTGGCCGGACGGCTGCCGAGTTGGTCTCTCGCCGGTACGAAGGCAGTGGGTTGGACGCCGCCGGGCTTGTCGTGTTGGGCTACCCGCTGCACAAGCCCGGGGAGAAGCACCATCTCTTCCTGGATCCGTTGCGGCACATCGACATCCCCAGCCTCTTCTGCATCGGCAGCCACGACCCCCTATGCGATCCGAAGCTCCTCCGCCCAGTGCTGGCCGATCTCTCGCGCCCTGGCGAGCTGTTCGTGGTTGAGGGGGGCGACCACTCCCTGCACTTGCCGCACTCGCGTGGCGGTCATCCCCACTACAGCTACGAGGCGGTGGCCCGCGAGGTGTCGGACTTCATCTCCCGCACGAGTCCGTAGCCGCGGCCTGGCCAGCGGGACACTCCGCGCGAGTCGGACGCAAGGACTCTAGGGTCCAGGCGGCGCCGTCTCAGCGGCGTATTCGGGGGTCTTCTCCGATCCCATTCGAGCTATGGTGCAACCGATGAACACCAGGACAAAGCCAAAGACGGTCCTCAGGGACAATGAGTCGTAGCCCCATATAATCGAGACCACCAGGGCGAACACGGCCTCCAGGCTCATCAGGATTCCGGCCAACGTGGGAGGAGTGTACCGCTGCCCCCACGCCATGAGTAAATACGCTACCACGCCTCCCATGACACCCGTAAAGAGAACGGCACCGGTCGCCTGCCAACCCGGAAAAAGGGTCGGACTCTCGAAGATGAACCCTGAGGCCAGGGACAGGACAGCGCATGTCGTCAACTGCAGTTGCACGAAAGCAATGGCGCTGACACGCACGGAGACGTAGTTCACGGCGAGAATGTGTACGGCCCAGAAGACAGTCGCAGCCAAGGTGAGCGCCTCGCCCACACCGAACCCCAACTTGCCGTAGAGCGACAGAACGGCGAATCCCCCCACCACCACCAAGACGCCCACGCCTACCAGCGGCGAGGGCCAGCGGCCGGTGGTCAGGCCCAACATGATCGGGACCATTATCACGTAGAGGTTGGTTATGAATCCGGAAACTCCCGGGGAAATAGAGCGTAGCCCGATGGTCTGCAGAGCGAAGCCCGCGAACAAGACCACGCCGACCCCGCATCCCATCAGCCACCCTCGTCTGTCGAGCTTCCGCAGGCGCGGGATCCCGAACGGAGCGAGGAAGACAGATCCCACCAGGAAGCGCAGCCCGAGATAGTACATGGGCGACGTGTGCCGCAGGGCCAGCTTTACGAGAACGAAGTCCGCTCCCCAGATGACTCCCGTCATGCCAAGAGCGAGTTCCGCGAGCGCGCGCAGGCGCCCGCTGCCGGTCGGCGCCAAGTCGCGCAGCCGAGCGCGCACACCCATGCGGCCGTTCCCGAGCACGCGAAAGGACCTGCCTTTCAAGACGATGGGTAACTCCAGTCCGACGCGACGCTGGGCGCCGTGAGCAAACAGCCCAAAAAAAGTAGCATAGCCAACTCCGTTGGGGGAGGAGTCGGCTATGCTGCGGGAAAGCTGCTCAGCTCTGCCACGATCTGGGAGGGGGGGTTCCCTGGACCGTGTTGACTCAGTGCTCAGCCAACACGCAGTGTAGCGTCCCCTAGTCGACAATTCCAATACATTGTTTCTATACGTGCTATCCACTATGCTTATCGCACCGATGGAACTGATTCAACTGAGATATTTCACGACCATCGCGGAGACCATGAGCTTCACCGGCGCCGCCGAGGTGCTCCACATGTCGCAGCCGGCTTTGAGCTACCAGATGCGGCGTCTAGAGACTGAGCTTGGCACCCGCCTGTTCGATCGGAAAGGCCGGACGATCGGCCTGACCGCCGACGGTGAGCTGTTCCTGCCTCTGGCTCAGAGCGTCCTATTTCGCTCTAATGAGGCCGTCCGAATCTTGCGCGAACACATGGGCGCTGAAGTCGGCGAGGTGCATTTCGGGTGCAACCCTTCGGTAGCAGCCTATCTCGTGCCGGGGGTGTTGGCCGAGTTCCACAAGGACTACCCGCGGGTGAAGGTGGAGGTCATCGAAGGTGGTGAACTCGAGTTGCAGCACGCCGTCCAGAAAGGCACTCTCGACTTCGCCGTGGTCACAGCGCCAGGCTCGCCTCAGATCCTCGACGTGACGCCGCTGGGCACAGAGTACCTGCGCATCGTCACCGCGGCCCGCCACCGTCTTGCCGGGCGCATCTCCCTCGACCTGACGGAGTTGTCAGCTGAGGAATTCGTGCTGCCAAGCGCCTCATACAACATCACCACACAGGTCGTCGATGCCTGTCGCCGGAGCGGTTTCGAGCCCCGCATCACGTACCAGGGAGGTTCGATCGAAGCGGTCAAGAACTTCGTGCGCCAGGGATTGGGCGTTTCAATCTTGCCCGCGATCGCGCTCGACGGGCTGGCCAGACATGGGCTGGCGGTGATCGCCGTAGAGGGAGGTCTCACCCGCGAGCTTAGCCTCATCCTCGGAAAGGACCGCTCGGCCACCCGAGCCGCACGCGTGCTCATGGCACATGTCTCGTCGTCGGTGATGGACCATATGAGCCAGTTGCCAGGACCGGGACGCTCGTCGGCCGAATCCGCCCCTGCCGAGGCCGAGAGTCTGACTCCGCCGCCTCACGATGCGCTGAGTCTGCCCACCCTGCCCCCGGGCGAGCACCGCGACTGAGGCAGGGCGCAAGGGGCGCAGGAAGGGCCCGTAGCAGCGCTACGGGCCCGACCGAGGACAACGCATGGTGCCGCCCAGTGCAGCTCCTCTGTCGGCCGTGACTCTTCCGGAACGGCCGAGAAGACGTGCCTACTCCAGTCTGCCGCCCCTGCCCAGCCAGGGCATCATGGCGCGCAGTTGCCGGCCCACGATCTCGATCTCATGCTCGGATTCTTCGCGCTTGATGGCGTTGTACACCGGGCGTCCGGCCAAGTTCTCGAGTATCCATTCCCGTGCAAACTCGCCGGTCTGGATCTCCTCGAGGATGCACTCCATCTCCTCGCGGACGTCGTCGTTGATGATGCGCTTGCCGCGGGTCATGTCCCCGTACTCGGCAGTGTCCGAGATGGAGTATCGCATCCCGCTGATGCCGTGCTCGTGGATGAGGTCGACGATCAGCTTCAGCTCGTGCAGGCACTCGAAATAGGCNNAGGTCGGTCTCGGTCTCTTCTTTGAAGGTGGTCTCAATCACGCCGGCCCGCAAGGCGCCGATCCCTTTGGCGTAGGCGAGGGCGCGATCCCTGGCTTTGCCTGTGGCGTCTTGATAGACCGCCAAGAGCGCCGGCACTCCCCCGCCCTCGGTGTAGACCCGACGCACCAAGTGGCCCGGGCCTTTGGGAGCGATCATGGTGACATCTACGCCGGCGGGCGGAATGATCTGGCTGAAGTGAATGTTGAACCCGTGGGCGAACATGAGCATGTCGCCGTCTTTGAGATTGTCGCGGATAGCCGTCTCATAGACCACTTTCTGGGTCTGATCCGGCACGACCATCATGATCACATCGGCCACGGCAGCGGCTGCGTTGGCGGTCAGGATCTCGAATCCAGCGGCGGCGGCGCGGTCCCACGCCGGAGTGCCCTGCGCCTCGGCCACCACCACTTTGACTCCGCTATCGCGGAGGTTCTGCGAATGGGCATGACCCTGACTTCCGAAGCCTATGACAGCAACGGTCTTCCCCTGGAGAAGACCCAGATCGGCGTCTTTGTCGTACAGCATGTTAGTTAGGTACCTCCTGTCGTCCTTGGGTTATGTCGCTCGTTTGCCCCGGCTCATCGCTATGCGCCCGGTGCGCATCAGCTCGACCACTCCAAAAGGAGCCAGAAGCTCCATGAGCGCGCTCACCTTCTCCCGCGTGCCGGTCATCTCGACTATCAGCACCTCCGGGGCCACATCCACGATCTTCGCCCGGAAGATCTCGACGATCTGCATGATGTCCGACCGCGTGGCGGCATCAGCCTTCACCTTGATCAGCAGCAACTCGCGCTCCACGCTGCCGGCGGGGTCGAGATCGGTGATCTTGAGCACGTTGATGAGCTTGTGAAGCTGCTTGGTCACCTGCTCCACCGGGTTGTCCTGCTCGTTTACGGTGATGGTCATGCGCGAGACCCGCGGATTCTCGGTCTCGGCGACCACCAAGCTGTCGATGTTGAATCCGCGTCGGGCGAACAGCCCCGAGACCCGGGTCAGGACCCCAGGCTTGTTCTCCACGAGCACTGAGAGCGCGTGTTTCATGGTTCACGCTCCATCATGTCGTGCACCGATCCGCCGGCCGGGATCATGGGAAAAACGTTGGCCTCCCGCTTGACCCGGATGTCGATGATCGCCGGCCCCTCGCTGGCGAAGGCCAGACGCAGGACCTCCTCCAGATCGTCCGGGCGAGCGACCCGGTGCCCCTCGGCGCCGTAGGCGTCGGCAAGCTTGACGAAGTCCGGCTGACACTCGATGCAGGTGTTGCTATAGCGCTTGTCCCAGAAGAGCTCCTGCCACTGTCTGACCATGCCCAAGTACTGGTTGTTGATGATGCACACTTTGACGGGAAGGTTGTACTGCACGGCGGTGGCCAGCTCCTGCAACGTCATCTGGAAGGAGCCGTCGCCGGCGATATCGAGCACGAGCGATCCGGGGCATGCCACCTGCGCCCCTATGGCCGCCGGGAAGCCAAACCCCATGGTACCGAGGCCGCCGGACGTGATGAACCTGCGCGGGTACCGAGACAGATAGTGCTGGGCGGCCCACATTTGGTGCTGCCCCACCTCGGTGCACACCACGGCCTCGCCCCGGGTGACTTCCCAGATCTTCGCGATGGCCGCCTCCGGCATTATCTCGCCATCGTCAGAATCCCTCACCACGAGCGGGTGATCGCGCTTCCACGTCTCCACCTGTTCCATCCAGGCCACGTGCCGGTCCGGGGACAGATCGAGGTTCTTCACTTCCACGAGCAGAGCCGCGAGGACCTTCTTTGCGTCCCCCACGATGGGGACGTCGACGGCCACGTTCTTCGCGATCTCGGCCGGGTCCTGATCGACGTGGATGAAACGAGCCTCGGGCGCGAACGTCGCCAGGTTGCCGGTGACGCGATCGTCGAACCGCACGCCCACGGCGATGATGAGGTCGGCCTTGCTGATCGCGTAGTTGGCGTACTGCGTGCCGTGCATGCCGAGCATGCCCATGGAGAGCTCATGGTCCTCTGGGAACCCGCCCTTGCCCGTGAGCGTGGTCGTGACCGGGATGTGCCCGTAGATAGCCAGGTTCCGCAACTCCTCGGAGGCGCCGGCCGAGATGATCCCCCCGCCTGCGTAGATGACCGGGCGCTCTGCCCCGGCGATGAGGCGAGCTGCTTCTTTGGTCTGCTTGGGATGTCCTTTGAGGTTGGTCTTGTAGCCCGGAAGGTCCATTGCCGGGATGAAGGCCGGATCGAATTCCATGTCTTCTTTGGTCACGTCCACCGGGACGTCGATGAGCACCGGTCCAGGCCTGCCGGTGGAGGCGATGTGGAACGCCTCCCTGATGATGCGGGGGAGGGTCTCGGCATCCTTGACCAGGTAGCTGTGCTTGACGATGGGCAGGGTTATCCCCGTGATGTCCGCCTCCTGGAAGGAGTCCAGGCCGAGGAGGTGACGGCTCACCTGGCCGGTGATGGCCACCATGGGGATGCTGTCCATGTAGGCGTTGGCAATCGCCGTGACCAGGTTGGTGGCGCCGGGACCCGAAGTGGCGAGACAGACGCCGACCTTGCCCGAAGCCCGGGCATAGCCGTCGGCGGCGTGGCCCGCACCCTGTTCGTGACGGACCAAGATGTGCCGGATATCCGAGTCATAGAGGGCGTCGTACAGGGGAATGACCTGACCCCCGGGGAATCCGAATATGGTGTCGACCCCTTCGCGCTTCAGCGCTTCGAGGATCACTTTCGATGCTTTCATGGTGCGCTCCGCGTTCGCTTGCTCATGCGCTCACTGCCGGACCAAGGACCCGTCTCGAGGTAAGATCCCGGTCTTGGGTCGGCCTCTGCCGACCGCTGGTCGCGGGCCGGCCCCGTCGCCGGGGATTCGCGAAGACCGATGTTGAGAATGTCAGGAAGCGGGATTCCCGCCGCCCAGCACCGCCCCGGTCTCAGCCCCCGACACGAAGGCTACGTAGCGGCGCAGCACGCCCGAATACTCTCGAGCCGGGCGCTGCCACGCCGATCTCCTCCGTGTCATCTCTTCCTCGCTGACTTCCAGGGCCAAGGCCCGCTTGGGGATGTCGATGCTGATGATATCCCCATCTCGAACCAGCGCAATGGCGCCGCCATCATAGGCTTCGGGGGCCACGTGGCCGATGCTCGCTCCCCGGCTGGCCCCGCTGAAACGGCCGTCGGTGATAAGGGCGACGCTCTCTTCGAGACCGGCACCCGCGAGCGCCGACGTCGGACTGAGCATCTCAGGCATGCCCGGCCCGCCTTTGGGGCCCACGTAGCGGATGACCACCACCGAGCCGGGCTTGATCCGGTCGGCCTCAATGGCCTGCATGAGCGAAGGCTCATCGTCGAAGACCTGGGCCGGTCCGCGGTGCACGAGCATCTCCGGCCGAACGGCCGATTCTTTGACCACGGCGCCCAGCGGGGCCAGGTTGCCGAACAGCATGGCGAGACCACCGGTGGTGCGATAGGGCCGGTCCAGCGGCCGGATGACCTCGTCGTCGCGCACTTCGGCAGCCTCGTATTGGGTCGCCATGTCCACGCCGCTGACGGTGGGGACGGAACCTTCCACCAAGCCTGCTTCGGCGAGCCTCTTCATGACGCCCATCACACCGCCGGCCCGGTGCAAATCCTCCATGTGATTGCTGCCGGACGGCGAAAGCTTCACCAGGTTGGGGGTGGCATCGGCCACCTCGTTGAAGGTCGCAACCTTGAGTTCAACTTGAGCCTCGTTGGCGATGGCCATGAGGTGGAGAACGGTGTTGGACGAGCAGCCGAGCGCGGCGTCGACCGCCAGGGCATTCCGAAGGCTCGCCTTGGTGATGAAGCGACGGACCGTATGGCCCTTGCGCGCGAGCTCCACCGCCGCAGCTCCCGTCTGGCGGGCCAGGATCAAGCGCGATGAATACGGAGCGGGAATGGTGGCGTCGCCTGGCAGAGCCAGGCCGAGCGCCTCGGTGACGCAACTCATCGAGTTGGCCGTGAACAGGCCGGCGCACGAGCCGCAGGTGGGGCAGACACTCTCTTCGAGTTCGCACAGGTCGTCAGCGGTGATGTCTCCCTTGAAATAGCGGCCTACGCCCTCGAATATCTGGGAGAGGCTGACCTTCTTGCCCTGATAGTCGCCGGCCAGCATCGGCCCGCCGGAGATGATGGCCGCCGGGATGTCGAGCCGCGCGGCCGCCATGACCATGCCCGGCACGATCTTGTCGCAGTTGGGAATGAGCACCAAGCCGTCAAGCCCGTGGGCCTTGGCCATGATCTCCACAGAGTCGGCAATGACTTCCCTCGACACGAGGGAGTAGTGCATGCCATCGTGGTTCATCGCGATGCCGTCGCAGACGCCGATGACGTCGAACTCGAGGGGGATGCCCCCCGCCTGGTACACCCCGTACTTCGCCTGCTGGGCCAAGGTGTTGAGGTGCATGTGACCGGGTATCAGTTCGTTGTAGGAGTTGGCGATGCCGATGAGCGGCTTGCCGACATCGTCCCGCCCCACTCCCAGTGCATGCATAAGCGAACGGTGAGGCGCCCGGGCTGGACCGGAAAAGACGCTCTGACTAGTGCTCTCCACGATAGGCTCCTCTGATAGCGATGGGCATCTAGTTTACTAGACATGGAGAGCGATGCAAGGCGCTCCGGGCGCGGCCGTGGTACCCTCCAGACAACAGCATGGATCCCAGCCGCGGACGACGGTCGTCGCGGTGCGCACGAGAGTGGAGGAGTCATGACTAACGCGGAACTCACGTCGCTCAGGTCAACCGCCGTCCCGCGCGGTGTGCCGGCTACGGCGCCGGTGTACATCGCGAAGGCCCGAAATGCGGTCGTCACCGACGTGGAAGGCCGCGAGTACATAGACTTCGCCGCCGGCATCGGCGTCATGAACGTAGGTCACTGCCACCCCAAGGTTGTGGCGGCGATCAAGGAGCAGGCCGAGCTCTATTCGCACACCTGCTTCGGCCTCATTGGCTACGAGTCATACATCAGGTTGGCCGACAAGCTGAATCACCTCGCCCCTGGTGATTTCGACAAGCGGACGTTCTTCGTCAACTCCGGCGCGGAGGCCGTTGAGAACGCGGTGAAAGTGGCACGTTATGCCACGGGCCGCAAAGCGATCATCGCCTTTGAGGACGCGTTTCATGGCAGGACCTTCATGACACTCAGCCTTACCTCGCAGGTGAGCCCCTACAAGGTGGGCTTCGGGCCGTACGCGTCGGACGTGTATCGGGTCCCTTACGCGTACTGCTACCGCTGCCCTCTGGCGCTTACGCACCCGTCGTGCGGATGCGAGTGCGCGCAGCTTCTCGAGAACGCGTTCAACAGGCATGTGGACGCGTCTGACGTCGCCGCGGTCATTGCCGAGCCGGTGCAGGGAGAGGGTGGCTTCATCGTCCCGCCGCCCGAGTATATGGGCAAGATCAAGAAGATCTGCGAGGACCATGGGATCCTCCTCATCGCCGACGAGATCCAGACCGGCATCGCGAGAACAGGCAAGTGGTTCGCCATGGAACACTGGGGAGTGGCACCCGACATCATGGTGACCGCAAAGGCCCTGGGCGCGGGCTTCCCCATAGCGGGGGTGACCGGACGCCAGGAGGTCATGGACAGCGTTCACCCGAGCGGAGTGGGCACCACATACGGCGGCAATCCCACCGCGTGCCGCGCAGGACTGGCCGTTTTCGACATCATCGAGAGCGAAGGCCTACTGCAGCGGGCGACGGAGATAGGAGAGCTCATCCGGGCCCGCTTCAAGGCCCTTCAGCAACGCTTCCCAGTGATTGGTGACGTGCGCGGCATAGGTGGGATGGCGGCCATGGAACTGGTCGAGGATCCTAAGACCAAGAAGCCCGCGACCGACTTCGCCAAGGCCTTCCGCTCGAAACTGTACGAGAACGGAGTCGTGAACGTGGGCGCGGGCACCTTCCACAACGTCGTGCGCATACTTGTTCCGCTCACGATCGAAGACCCCATTCTTGCGCGGGGACTGGACATCATGGAGGAGACACTGGCCCAGGTGAGCGCTCCGGCCGCTTGAGTCGCCGAGACCGAGCGCGTGTAGATCGCTGGAGGCCGCGATAGTGGACCGAAGGGTCATATTGATCGTCGATCTCGCCGCGGGCTCATCGCGCACCGAGGAGATCGAGGTCCCCGGGACTCTGGGCCTGGGTGGAAAGACCCTGGGCATCCGGCTGCTCGAGAAGTACCTTGACCCGCGGGCGGACGTCCTGGCCCCCGAAAACGTCATCGTTCTCCTGCCAAGTCCGATATCCGCGTGTGGTATGTCGGGCTCGAACCGCTTCGGTGCCTTCAGTAGGAGCCCGCTCACCGGTATCTGGCTGGAATGCTACTGCGGAGGCTCCTTCGCCCGGGCGCTTCGCGAGACGGGATGGGACGGCGTGGTGATCACGGGGGCGGCCGCCGGCCCGGTCCACGTCCACCTCGACGCCGGCGGGGCCGATATCCGCCAGGCGGACGGTCTGTGGGGAAAGGATGCTTTTGCGACGGAGGGGGAGGTGCTCTCCCAGCTGGAGAAACGCTCGGCGGTCCTCGTCATCGGGGTCGCGGGGGAGAAGTTGGTGAGGGTCGCCGCCGTCATGCACGAGGAAGCTCACAGTCTGGGCCGCGGAGGTCTGGGGGCCGTCTTCGGGAGCAAGCTGCTGAAGGCGGTAAGCGTCACGTCTCCCGGACCGCTCAAGCTCGAGATACAAGAGCAGTTCGCGCAGACCCGTAGGGAGGTTTCCCAGCTCGCGGTCGACTCGCCGACGGCGACCACCTATCACACCTACGGCACTCCCGTCATGGTCGGCCTCCTGAACGAAGCGGGCACGTTCCCCACTGACTTCTTCTCCAAGGGAGTTGCCCCACATCGAGCCACTCTCGAGGTCGAGCACTGGAAGGAGTGGGCTACGGTGGACAGCGACACCTGTTCCCCGTGCCCGCTTCGCTGCCGCAAGCGATACACCCTCACCGAGGGGCCCGAGGCCGGACGCGAGTATCACCAGCCGGAGTACGAGACCCTCTACACGTTCGGTGGCTCGTGCATGGTGGAGCATGCGCGCGACGTGATGAAGTTGAACGAGATCTGCAACCGGCTGGGCGTAGACACTATCAGCGCGGGCAACCTGGTGGCGGTCGCGATGAAGGGCAAGCAGCTGGGGCTGATCGAGGATGGCCCCGCTCCTGGAGATGTTCAGGCCATGGCCGCGCTTCTCGAGGCCATAGCCGCGAGGTCCACTCGGATCGGCGACATACTGGCCGAGGGTATGGATCCCGCCCTCGACACCTTCGGGATGAGCGAGTGGTCCATCACCTCCAAAGGCATGGACCCGGCGGGCTACGAGCCACGCAGGCTGCACAGCATGGCCCTCAGCTACGCCGTGAGTGTTCGGGGCGCTTGTCATCTCCGGGCCACCTTCTACAAGGCGGAGCTCGGCGGCCTCCTCGCCGGACTGGACGACCAGGCGTTCGTGCAGACTTACATCGACTGGGAAGACCGGATGCTCATCCTAGACAGCCTGGTCATGTGCCGCTTCTACCGGGACCTCATGACCTGGCCGCGCCTCGCCTCGGCGGTCGAGCAGCTGAGCAGCCTTCCCGCCGCCAAGGAGCAGCTCGAGGAGCTCTCTAACGACACCATCACCCACATCCGCAGGCTCAACATGAAGCTGGGCATGACGCCGGCGGATGATACGGTCGCGGAGCGGTTCTTCCACGAAGCCACCGACAGGGCGCCGGCGCTCGACCGTGAGGAGCTGCAGCGACGCGTCAGCATCTATTGGCAGAAGCGCGGCTGGACCGAGAATGGGCTGCCGCCCGGCTGAGACCACCGGGACTGAGCCCCGCGCGGCCGACACCAGCGGGACCGCCCGGCGCGTCCACGCTCATGTAACCAGGCGTCTGACCTCTTCGGCGATGGCCTCGCCCATCTCCCTCGTGCCGGCCGTACCGCCCAGGTCGTAGGTCACGTGCTTGCCCTCGCCGATGACGGCGCGCGTGCCCTGGAAAAGGGCGCGCGCAGCTCTCGCTTCTCCCAAATGACCGAGCATCATCGCGGCCGAAAGGATGAGAGCCGTGGGGTTTACCTTGTTCAAGCCGGCGTACTGGGGCGCGGAGCCGTGCACCGCCTCAAACACGGCCATCTCCCGCCCGATGTTGGCGCCAGGCGCCACTCCCAAGCCCCCTACCAAGCCCGCGCACAGGTCGCTCAGAATGTCTCCATACAGGTTAGGGCACAGAAGCACGTCGTATTGCTCGGGTTTCTGCACGAGCTGCATGCACATGNNGTTGGCCTTGTGCACCGCGGTCACCTTGCGCCGACCCTCGCGCCGGGCATAGTCGAACGCGAACCGGGCTATTCGCTCGCTTCCCCGGCGGGTTATCCGCTTGATGGACTCGGCGGTGTCGGGGTCCACCATCCGTTCGATGCCCGCGTAGAGGTCCTCAGTGTTCTCGCGGACGATCACCAGATCGACGCTTTCATACCGCGACTGCACGCCGGGGATGGTGACAGCCGGCCGGAGATTCGCGTAGAGGTCGAGGGCGTTGCGCAAGGCGACGTTGACACTGCGGAATCCGGAGCCCACGGGCGTAGTGATGGGGCCTTTCAGAGCAACGCCGGTCTGACGTATGGAGTCGATCACCAAGTCGGGCAACGGGGTACCGTACTTCTCCATGACGTCGGCTCCGGCTTCGACATCCACCCACGCGATGTCGACCCCGGTGGCCGCCAAAGCGACCTTCGCCGCCGCCATTATCTCCGGGCCGGTACCGTCACCGGGGATCGCGGTGACCCGATGCGTGCTCATTCTTCACCCACTCCGGGCGCCAGATGCTTCCCGAGATACGCTTCTGCAGGTGAGGGCGGCACAGGGATGCCCACCTTCCAGCGATCGAAGACCGACACCCTCTCGAGACGGCCGGCGCTTTGGGTGAGGAGCCGTACGATCGCCGCGCGCAGCCCGCTGCCAGCGAACCGGGGGTCCACCATAGCGTCAAAGACCACCCGGTTGAGAGCGTCGAGTCTGCACGACCTGCCAAACCCGATCAGCTGCCCCTCGAGTCTGGCCACGACCCATTCCTCGGAGGCCGCGAGCACCCATTCGAGCTCGGCGGCGCTCCTGGTCTCCTGCCACCCGCAGCGAGCGAAGAACTCCGTGAGCACGGCAGCGTCGACGGGCGTGTTCTTCTCTACTTCAAGCATGGTTCCGGCATGCTACCAGAAGCTCCGGCCCAGATGCGAGCGTCAGAGGCCCAACTCCGCCGGGTCCAGGTTGCGTATGTTCTCGTCCGGCCTATAGAGCACGCTCCGTAGTTCCTCCCAGACAGCCGCCATTCGATCCTGATCGAGCTGCGTCAAGGGAGTATCGGTGTCGGGGTCGCGGCCGGGTACCACCGGCAGGATCCGGTATCGGACCGGCGACTGCGCAGACGAAAGCTGCACGTACACGGGCAAGTAGCTCACGCCGGTCACGAAGGCGAGCTGACCCTTCTTGGTGATGTGAACGTAGGCGATGAGTCCGCTATCCCTGTATCGCTCCCTCTGCGAGGAGAGGAAATTGCCGAGCGAGTACGCCACGTACTTGTCGTTCACTCTCCATGTTCCGTATTCAAAGACGTGCTCGATGGGTTGCACGACATGCGGATGGCTGCCAAGGATGACATCCACCCCTCGCGACAGAATGTCGTTGGAGATGGCAACCTGTTTGTCGCTGGGCAGCCGTTCGTATTCAACGCCGTAGTGGAGCAGGGCGATCACCACCTCGGCACCCCACATGCGGGCGACGGCGGCATCTTGCGCCACCACGTCGGCGTCGAGCGTATTGACGGCGTAGGCCGCGTGCTCATTGTCGAGACTGAGGCCATTGAGCCAATCGGTGTAGCTGAGGAAGGCAACCTTGATCCCCTTGATATCGACGATGAATGGAGCAGCCCGCTCACGGCTGCTGCGATAGGTGCCGACGTGGCTGAGCCCGGCCGCGTCGAGCACAGCGAGTGTGCGAACGAGCCCAGCCCATCCTTGGTCGAGAGCGTGGTTGTTCGCCGTCGATACGAGATCGATGCCGGCATCCCGCAGGGTTCCCGCGAGTGAGTCGGGCGCGTTGAACGGAGGGTCGCCGGAATAGCCTTTGTCTGCCCCGCCGAAGGGAGTCTCAAGATTGGCGACCGCGTAGTCCGCCCTGGCGAGATACGGGGCGACCGGAGCGAACACGGGGTAGAAGTCGTAGGAGCCGGTGACCAGGTTGTGCACGGAATCGACGATCTGCGTGTGGGGTAGGACGTCGCCCACAGCTGCGATGGTTATGTCGATGGGCGGGGCGGTAGTGGTCGTGGTGGTGGGGGGCTCGGCGGAGACCTGAGTGGTGGTAGTAGTGGTAGTCGCGTTCGGCGACAGAGTCGTCGGGACGATGGCGATGGGGGGCACGGTCACGGTGGCTTGAGACAGTTCCGTCGGCGTCGTATGGCCTTCGTCCGCCGGCCAGAAGATGAGTGGCGCGCACAGCGCGATCACCGCCAGAGCGGCTCCTACGGCTTTGAGCGCGTTTCGCACGTGCATCACCTCATGTGACGACCGGCTGGTCGTAGGCGTCCACGTTCGTCATTGTAGCCTTCGCGGGGTGCGGAGACCACGCGCGGCGCCGCGGTCAAATCGGTACAGCGGGTGACCCAAAAAGTCCCGAATAGGGCGCGGCGGTCACCACACCGTAGTATCATTGTTGGTTGGTTTGGGACGATTCCCTGGTCGGTTTTGACACCGGCTGTACTTTCGAGAGGACGAGGTCTGCAAATGCTTGAGTTTCTCCTCTATCCAAAGAGCGTGGCGGTAATGGGCGCTTCTCGCACCGCGGGCAAGGTGGGCCACGCAGTGGTGACCAACCTCATCGAAGGGGGATTCGAAGGCGATATCGTCCCGGTGAACCCATCCGGCGGCGAACTCCTGGGCCAGAAGTTCTACACCAGCCTTGAAGAATACGGCAAGCCCATCGACATGAGTGTGATCGCGGTACCTACAGCCAATGTGAAGGACGCGGTAGTCAGCTCTCTCAGGGCCAAGGCCAAGGCCGTGGTAGTCATCACCGCCGGCTTCAAAGAGGTGGATGAAGCCGGCGCCCGCCTCGAGCGCGAGATCACGGACCTCTGCCGCTCGGCAGGCGCGCGCCTGATGGGCCCCAACTGTCTGGGCCTCATCAACACACACCACAAGATGAACGCCACGTTTGCCAACCATATGCCGGCGGCAGGCGGTATCTCCGTGCTGTCGCAGTCGGGTGCGCTGTGCGCGGCCATCCTCGACTGGGCCGCGGCCCGTCACCTAGGGTTGGCCACCCTTCTCAGCATCGGAAACAAAGCCGACCTCGACGAGATCGATTTCCTAGCCGCCTTTGCAGACGACGAGCAAACGAAAGTCATCGTGGGTTATCTGGAGAGCATCGCCTCCGGTGACGAGTTCATCCGGGTGGCCGAGTCGGTGGCGGCGATCAAGCCCGTCGTCATTCTGAAGGCCGGCACTACCGCGGCCGGGTCCAAAGCGGCCTCCTCACATACAGGCGCTCTCGCGGGCGCCGACATCGCCTACGGGGCCGCCTTCAAGCGCGCAGGCGTCATCCGCGCGGACACCTTCGAGGGCCTGTTCGACCTGGCCACCGCCTTGGCCATGCAGCCGCTACCCAAGGGAGACCGAGTGGCCATCATCACTAACGCCGGCGGTCCCGGCATCATGGCCGCCGACGCGGTAGAGCAGTCGGGTATGAAGGTGGCGACCCTCACCTCTTCGGTGGCCACCGCCCTCCGGAGCAAGCTGCCGGCCGCGGCAAGCGTGGGCAACCCCATCGACGTGCTGGGCGACGCCGACCCACCGCGCTACGCCATGGCTGTCGAGGCGGCTCAAGACGACCCCACCGTTGATGCGGTCATCGTGATCCTCACGCCGCAGGCCATGACGAAACCGGCCGAGACCGCCCGCGCCATCGCCGCTGCCACCCACGGCGTCAAGCCCGTGCTCGCCACCTTCATGGGCGGCGAGGACATCCTGCCCGGACGCGACGAGCTGGTGGCCGCCAATCTGCCCGACTACCCGTCTCCGGAACGGGCCGTCGCGGCACTCAAAGCCATGTGCGAATATGCCGCCTGGCGTTTGCGCCCTCCGCGCATCGTCACCCGCTTCCCCGTGAACCGGCGCCGCGTGGAGCGCATCATCTCGCGGCAGCTCCGTACCGGTAGGCTGTACGTGGGCGAGGTCAAGGCCAAGGACATCCTCCGGGCCTACGACTTCATCGTGCCCGATGGACGCCTAGTGACCACGGTAGACGAGGCCGTGGAGGCCGCGCCCCGCATGGGCTACCCGCTGGCGATGAAAATCGTCTCCCCCGACATCATCCAC